>NZ_JAPDBT010000031.1:0-30338 GCF_027705405.1 Aeromonas sp. QDB34
AAGACGGGAAGTTTCGGCCCTTACGGATGCCCGGAAAACCTTAGCGTACGATTTTTTCCGAATTCTGCGGGCTCCCCCACACTGGCCAAAGAGTCCGCAGCGGCACGAGCCGTCAGCCCCCTCCACGCAGGCCAGCGCGAACGCTACCAGAGGCCAGGATCTCGAGATCGGCATGCACACCGAGTAAATCACGCCGCCACCAGGTCCAGCACACCTGCCGGCACCACCAGACGCTGTGCCGGGTCCCCTGAACACCGATCCGACCGGCTGCCTAGGGCCACCTGCTGTACAGACCCGCCGGCCGCCGCACCGGAACCTGCCCAGCCGTTGACCACCATGGGTGCCGAGCCAGCGACGCCCCGGGGCCACCGGCAGCCCCCCACCGAATGTAACTCCGATTCGGGAGACAGACCCCCACCACGGGAGCACCGGTAATCGAGCCACGCCTTGTCGGCGAAAACGGTCTTGGTGTGGTGCGTGGCCTGCTTTGCTTCGTGATAGCGCCCCTCAGATCGACCCCATCTCGTAGCTAGCCGGAGGGGTGGAGAGTGTCGCGGATCTCGATGTTGGCCCACTCAGTGACTCGGACGCAGGTCGAGTGAGTTAGCCAGAGCTGCATTGCATCACGGTCGAATTAACGACCGGTGATCGAGGCGACACGAATCACATGCTTGAGTTGTCCAGGACGAAGGGCGGCAGCACGACGGGCGTCGGGTCTTGGGGAGTAGTACATGGGACTCTCTCTATTTAATGCCGGTTCACAGCAGTGAACTGAGTGAGCAGGAAAAGGGTCTCCTGGTGATCATACCAGCAGGCCACAGGCGGGGTTCACGGATAGTTAGGCGAGTGTGTCAGGGCTGGGCACATCAGGAAGGTACACACACGGCGGTGTCGTGACGGCATGCTCTTTCGTGTAATGAGGTCGAGGCTCGGGCGCTAAGTAGATATGAAGCCCACCTTCGGGCTTCCACATTGGAGAACAGAGCATGAACAAGACTCGTATCAAACAAGGCGCCCGCTGGGCATTCACTGTCGCCCAGCAGGCGATCACCTAGGCCGCCGTCAGGCTGCTTGGCATGGCCATCCTGTCAGTGGTCGTCAAGACCTGGCCAGTGGTCGCTGTGGCGACTGGGGGGCTATGTTGAGCCCACGAATAGAAGCGGGGCCACAGGCCCCGCCGATTAGCACGGACTTTTAGAGTGAGACTTTGCTTTCATCTCACAAGGGCAGTCCAGGAGTCCGCCGAGCACCACACAAAATCACCGGCTCTAGCACAGGACCGTCAGATCCAATCCTCCACGGGGCCGACTGCGGCCCCCACTGCCAACTACAAGCCCGCCTGCGCTGGCCGCCTTGGGCAATGAATTTTCACGGATTCTCAATCTGGATAGTCTGCAAGTAGCCAAATGCCGATAGCCATGCAGCCGAACGTGGACCCTGTGATTGAATACCGAGCCTGCTGGCCACCGAGTAGTCCAGATCACAACTAAAGGAGGGGGAGGGGGTCGCAGTCGAGTAACTCGAAGTGAAAAGGCAGGATCCGGCTCATCTATCGATGGTGCTTCACTGACGTGGTTAATGCGGTAGATGCTACTCATGCAGTTCATTATCTCTACGACGTCTTCGAAATCACAACATACATCAACAAAAAGCCCCGCTAGGCGGGGCTATTTGCATCTTGCGCCTGGTCTATGCGCAGATCTTAACTGGGCGCGGCAACGGCTTACAGGCGATGATCGCGAGCTGCCATTCGTGGTGCTGGGGGCTACCCCATATCTTATCTGACAATGAAGCCAACTCAGCATCAGAACGGATCTGGTGCAGTTCGCCGGTCATCAGTTGATAGTGGTACACGTACAGCCGACGATAAAGCGCCTCGGACATTCTGGCCTTCCAGAAGTGCATACCTTCCCCAGTCTGCATGTTATCACTCAGGATCACATCATAACGGGCCAGTATATAGCCGAAGAATACCGCAGACGGCAGATCTCGAAGTACAGCCTTGTGGTGCTGATTGAACGAACGCCAAACCCGTTGCTGGGTGGCCGGGCGACATTTCAGATCTTCATAGTGAACGATGATCACCTGGTTGTAATAGGCGACCTCAGCCGTATGGTCATTGACCAAGGCGATCTCGAATTTGTCGCCACCGAGTCGAGTAGTCACACAGACGAGGCGGTAGCCGGGCGGTAGAGCGATTCCCAACTCCGGCGCAATCTCCTGGATGTGCTCATGCCCCACCAGAGCTTGATACATCGCCCCGTTGGTTGCGGTCACTTCCAGGTCACGGAATGTTTCTGTGACCTTGTTTGCATCGATAATGAGTTGCGGCATAGCGTCTCGTAGTTGATTGCTCATATTTGATTCATGCCTACTCTAACACTCTGGGGCGGGTGACTTCCATAATAATAGACAAAGCCCCGCAACGCGGGGCAGGACAACCAAAACGAACTGTGTCAGGCAAATCACCGACTGATTTTATCCCGAGGCCTCATGCATTTGAGCCAAAGGCAATAGCAAGCGACTAGGGAACCCAGGCAGTAGAGAATGAACGGCAGCACCATCCGATATGAGAAGGGGCTAGGAACCATGCTCGTCGGCGGAATTGACATTATCTTGAAGCTCTTGAATTTCGTAGATTTTCCGTCTGCATCAGTCAGATTATAAGTCCCTTCCCAATCAATAGAGAGGTCACCTGCAAGAGTTCTATCATTCGGAAGCACGACTTCCACATTGTGGCGAACAAAGCCAACCGATTGCCATTTCATCCCTAAGTGGATGACCCCTATCGCCATCCATAGCCAACACCCACCGGCCAACAAAATCACTGGCACATACCGAACTTGACTCAATTGCATCTCTCCTAGAACACTAGAAATGTAACGTGGTAGCGATTGACTAGCAAACCACTGAAAATGTTTTTTTGGCTCTAAAGCTTCATTACCTTTTTCCTACGGCTTCCCGCCGCCGCCCGGTTCCAGTCATCCCGCTTATTGCTCTCAATTGATTCCCTTCCTGCTTCCCACGTTCCGCTGAAAAAATTGGCATCATCTGTTCTACCAACAGCGATTAAGGGGGTTACCAATCGTGAGAAATACACCCTCTTGTGAATCTGAGCCGCAACTTCAAGCGGCGATCGAGAAGAAGAGAGCATTTTTTTCAATCTGGCGATAGTGTCTGCGTTATCCCTATACCAGAAAGTGACACGAAGATGAGCCGGTTTAAGCGGTATAGAGCGGAGAATCGTTTCAAATTCTGACTGTTTGCTTTTGCGTGGGTCATGGCTCGCGATTTGACGCAGCAGTGCGGCATCGGCATCACGCGCCACCGATTCAAACACCTTAGCTAGGCTGGTCAATTTGCGATCATCGCCCCCCTTGAGCAGGAGGCGAGCGCCGGCCGGTGACTTCTTGGCAGCCTTACGCAATCCTGACATTATCCGCTCAACAGCATCCAGGTTGGCTGATAGCCACTCTTTAGGCTTGGTTCTGGCGGATGGACTCGTACTTGATGCCGTAAAACTGAGCCCTTGCAGTTCCTCCGCCACCTCAGTGCTATACGCCTTACCGCGACCCCGCTTTCTGGGCACATCGATTACTGGAAGTGTAAGGTCCGAATTTGCTACAGACCGAGCATCCCCGATTGAATGCGATTTAAAGTGAATTTCCGTTGAAAGTGTGAGTCGTTCATCACTTTCCTTTGACTTCACATTTCGATATTTAATATCGACATCGATCAGTCCCGCACTCAGAAGTTCGTTAAGGGCCAATGAGAGTTGCCGGCGATCATTGTGGTTGTGCCGACCAGTCTCGCGTGGATGGATTTCACGCAGGAGCTCAAGAACCGTCATGGGCCGCAGATTCAGAAACACCCTGCGCCCCATTAGCTTGCCTGGCCTAGCTGCGATCCATAGAGCTAGCAGGCGAGCCATCTGAGAGTTCAACTGAATGACTGCACTTCGATTTATTGGGACGAGCTTTTTAGTGCTCAGATACAAGGTTCGCAGCTCTGGGGTCGGAGATATTTCGATGGTCCCATCAGGTTCCAACCTCAGAGTACCAACGATATTCGCAATCATGACCGATCTCTTTCGGCTAGTCTCATCCGCATCATCGAGCGTTGGGTAAAATAGAAGAGCAACGCTCTTTAGCCTTGCAAGCGAATCGACGATTTTTTTGTCCAACAGGTAATCTGACGGCCGCATATCCTCAGGAATCGGTGAGAAAAATCGCTCTATGGTCATACGAATTGGCTTGATGATGGCTTGCTCAAACCTCTCCTTTGACAGGCGCCCTAACCAATGAGTGATGCAGATATAAGAGACCAAATCCATTTGAGTGTTGAGGGTTGGCCCCCTCAGTGACATATAAGCGTGACCACTGCTAAGCGGAGTGGTCAGGTGGTAAATTCTATGCTCATCCAGTGCTGGTGGCGTCTTCCCGCTCGCAAGCACGCGGAACATCCCCGTTTTCAGGGTCATATCCAGGTGCAAATCAATGTTCTCAGGGGGAGGGCTGCGATCTGGGTACAAGGAGCGGGTTTGAACCCTATCGTACTCAACCAAGTAGTCCGTATCTTGTTCTATCACCACGGGAGCTCTTGTGTTAGCCACAGCAGTAGGTTCTGGGTGATCCTTTTCTTCAGCTCCCCCTACATTGTGTTCATTGGCTTCATCCACCAGCAACGTCATTTTTTCCATTGCCGGCCAAATGATCTCTAGGGCTCGCTCTACTGACAGCTCCGGTGCCGTCGACACAAAATTCAGCAGCATTGACACAGCCGACTTGTTAATTTTCGGTAAAAGTGGGGGCGCCATCACTTTGATGACGTCAGCACGAAATCCCTGTTTGGTTAAATACGCCTCTAAAATCGCATTCGCGCAGCTAATTTTATCAACGATCATGCGTCACCCCCCAACCTGTGCATATGCTGAATATAACCTGTTCAAAAGCTGTTTATAACCTGTTATCACCTGACAAAATAGTCTCGATAGAGACTCCGCGGCATAGTAGATAAGAGACCACGGCATAGTAGATAGCATATCACGGCATATAACATAGAGCATCACGGCATAGCATATAGAGCATCACGGCATAGTACATAGAGGAACGCGGCATATAACATAGCAGTGCACGGCATATTACATAAAACAGAAAAAAGCCATATACATCACTAAGTTACAACCACCCCATCTTTAAAGATCTTTAACAGATCAAAGATATTAAAAGATCAGTAGATCAAGAGATCAAAAAAAAGAGATCAATGATCTATAATAAGTTGCAGTCGATCTCTTCTCGTTAGGATCCATTTTCGGATTCACAATCCGTTCGCAGCCCCTGAGCAAGCCTGATTTGAGCCCTAGACAGCTCTCAGATGGAAAGTAGACCCCGTGGCAATACGTTGGTATACCCCGGTGATGAGCGCCCTATAAACCGCAATTCCAGCGATTTTATGACTGGGTGAATAACCGCTTAAAAACCGTCCCATCCTATCGGATCCAGACCATAGATCTACTGGATCCAACGTGGATCCATTTTTTAACAGGACCTCGTTTACCTCACACCATCAATAACCTACAGCTAATCGTTCAGTTCAAGCTTTTCGCTGTAGATCCAAGACACGTTGACCCCATACTCTGAACTAGATCCTTAGCAGGGTATGCAAGGATCGATGATCTGAAGATAAAGCGACACAAACAGACGTCCTGAGTTTAAAACACGGTCTCATTCAGCATCTTCAAGATCCGATTGGGGTAACATATGCCTTTCGATTCGGAGGTATTTGATGAGGACCTTAGCAAGGAAAGGCGATCCCACCAGCACTGGCGGTGCGATCCAAGACGGGGACAGCAGCTGGCTCAGCGAAGGCTCCCCAACCACCTATATCGGGATGATAGCGACCTGCCCAGCTTGCAAAGTCGGACAGGGCCCTATCGTCGCCGTGGGCCCCCGCTCCATCATCGGCCCGGGCGGGCCGGTAGCACTGCAGGGCGATTATGTCGCTTGCGGCTGCCCGCCTATGAGCAACACCATACTCCCCGCCCAGGGGACGACAGTCGGCGACAACAAAGGGCCTCGAGCGAAAGCAGCCAGCGCCCCAGCAGAACCACCAGCGCCAGCACCGGCCAGTTCGCCGGCGACCCCTCTTGTCCCGTTGGTTGACCCCGAGGAACACCGGATCGGCATCTTCTTCGATGGCACCCAGAACAACAGGCACAACAGCGAGCTCAGGGAGCAATGTGAAGAGGCAAGCGAGGCGGCCTGCAAATCCATAGAGAAGCTGATAGGCACTGAATCCTCATACGACGGCGGCCCAACCAACATTGCCCGGCTGCATCAAGCCTATACCGGCCCAGCAATCTACATCGAGGGGATCGGCACTGCTGCCGGCAAGGCTGACACAAAGATCGACATGGCTTTCGGTACCGGTGCAACTGGCGTCATAGCCAGGTCAAAGGAAGGCCTGGCCAAGATCAGCACCATGATCGCCAGCCTACCCGCCGGCCCGGTAGCTGTGGATGTCTTCGGCTTTAGCCGGGGCGCTGCAGCTGCGCGACATTTCGTGAACATCCTTCTGGAATCGAACCTGGGGCGCCAGGTGCACGTCGCATTCGTTGGCCTCTTCGATACCGTAGCAGCCATAGGCCTGGACGCCAGCAATGACGAGAATGCGCCAGTTCGCCTCTACATTGCTCCCGGGGCCGCGGAGAAGGTTGTCCAGCTCGCCGCCAAGGACGAGTACCGGCTCAATTTTGCGCTTAACTCCGTACAGCCAGACCACACGGAACTCCCGCTATTCGGTACTCATAGCGACGTTGGCGGCGGGTATCTAGACCAAGTTGAGAAGACGCCAATCATGCGCCCCTATGATGCCATCCTGAAATTTGGTGATGACGCAGCCTATAAGAGATTCCAGGCTGCAGCCAACGCCAGGCTCCAGGAGGAAGCTATCCCTCTATACAAGGGATATGCGAAAGACAGCAGCCAAATAAAGCCGACCATCAGCTCTTTCTCCGTCGTATCCAAGAGCGACGCGCCAATGGTGGGCTATGTGGCCAACGCGATCATGACGCGCACGGTCAAACCTGAACTGCAGCTGCTCGCCGGCCACCTTATGCAGACTATCGCGCAGGAAAGCGGAGCGCCGCTCACCCCCCTGTCTGAGCCGGTTCCCGGGGCGCTGGCCTTCTTGTTCGACAAGTACCTGGGCCTGTGGCATGGAAGCGGTGACCTCAAACTGTCCAAGGAGCAAAACGAGATGCTGATGACGGAGTATGTTCACTGCTCCGATAACTGGACGCCGCTCGGCCCCCTCTACGTGAACGCCCCCGCCCCTAGTAGGGTTCGTCGCGTCTACCAGCAAACACCAGGGAAGTGACCTTATGAAGCGAATAGTCAGTGTCCTAGCCCTCCCCCTCGCACTTGCAGCTTGTGGCGATACCCAGGAGAAGAAACAGCCCCGTAAGCCGCCAGAGGAGCGGGTGATCAGTGAGCCAGCTCATGGATTTGGCGTCCTTTTTGGCAAGCCAAACCCCGATTACACACCGCCAGGGAGGCTAGTTGATAGCCCGGACTTTAAAGTGACTCTCCCAGAGGACCGCTGGGAAGAGGTCACTATCAGCAAAAAAGAGGGCAAGCCAAGCGCGGCGGCAGGTGTAGATAAGTGAGAGCTCGCTGGGCTGTCACTCTCCTGGCGACAGTAGGGGTCTTGGCCATAGCCACCCTGTTTTACACTAGGTCAGATCTACCGAAGGCGGAAAGGCCAGGTATCACCTCCTCCAGTCATGGAGTGGGTGTCCTGTTAGGTTCGCCACAGTACCAGGTGAAAGGTGAGCTGGTGGAGGGGGGCTTTCTGGATAAGCAGCTGGACGAGAAGGGCAGTACGGAATTGGACGAATACCAGTGACACTAGGCCGGCCAGCTGCAATGATGAACCAATCAATCAATCAATCAACACGGAGGGCAAGTGATGTCCTTTACTGCGATCACCCTTGAGGCCGCCCTGGCCATTGAGCCGGCCAAGCTATCTGGCGTCATAGACGGGGTACCGGTCAACCCGGCCAAGCCACCAGCCAGAGACATCAAGCACGACGAGCGTGAGCCCGAAGAAATGATTCTGTGGTGGCGCCAACCGTACCTGCAATGGAATAGCAATGGGCACTGGGATGTTAGATGCCTCGATGGCGGCGCATGGGATCGCCCCACGTTCATAGGTAACCATGAAGAGCTGGCCGGTGCCATAGAGCTGGCCAAGAAGCCTACCCGCGCCTATGCCATAGGGGAGCGGCAGGCCCTGGAGAGCGGCGAAGCCCTAATGAGATCGCTGGGGCTTGATGAATGAGCCAAGGGCGCCACATAGGCGCCCTTGTTCTGAGATGAAAACAAGCAGTAAGCTTAACTTTGGTAGGGCACTATAAGCTCAGAGCCCTGACAATCGCCCGTTTCGCATCTGTCCTAGTAAGGGCCTTAATAGTATGTGTGGCCCTGCTCAGTCTTGGGGCTAGAGTGACGTGACAAAATGGAATGACGCCGGCTAGATCACTGGTCACCACATGGGATCCCGGAGTCCAGTAAAACTCGTCGCCCCTACACACCCAACAATGCCTCCCATCAAGCTCGCCGGTGTACTCTAAATCGGATTGCCTCATAGTTACTCCAAACTCGCCTTTGGTTCCTGGTGGTTACCACTCCAGGATCAGAATATGGCCATGGATTCTCCATATGGCCGTGCTTGACGCCTGAGTTACCAATTAGCTCTGATTTTCATCATCCAACCCTTCAGCGGTATACCCAACCATGGAGTTTTGGTACCGAACCGCAGCTGTATGGATACGGATTGAAGAGAATAGCCCCGCCGCAGCAACGACTGCAGACAGCCATGGGTCAGACCCCGTGTTAGCTAGACCAAGTACCAGAAGCATGATGCCAATGCCGATCATGTGGCTGGCAGTTACAATGCCATGGGTTCGCAGTCTAGCAATCATTCTGTTCATTTGTGGCGTTCATTCCTCGTCGCAATCAAGCGTTGAAGTGGTTCAGAAGCTGAAGGCGATCCATTAATCTCTGGGCATTTTTATCCTTGCTCCGAGAGGAATCATCCCGTGTTCGGTCGTTCTTATCAAAAAGCGCTCTCAAGCTAGCTATGCCTCTCAGGGAGGCTTCATATCGAGACCGGCTCATGATTTCCCTTACTTCTCGAATAACAACCTTACACTCGTGCTCATCCAGCCAGCCTATGCCCCGGCGAGTATATGGCAGGCTCAGAAGGTGCTGCATCCATGCATAGGCTTCGTGCTTATTCATTCTGCCGGAATCGATCAGGGTGTTGATGCTGGTATGTGCCTCGCGCCTCGCCAATCGGGTTTCCCTGTTGGCAACAGAACCGATCGCGATGTCAGTTCCTTCTCGGCAGCTAACGTAGCTATCGCAGGCATCACGGTTGCAACGGTAGATCATCGCTTTAGCCGGCGCGGCAGGATACACCACCTGTTTTCTGACGAGCTCCAGAGGAGCGCCACAATAGCGGCAGTCCTTTGGATGAAAATGACTATTTGCTGTGTTGCGAGCCATATGCACAATCCTGATGAGAGGGTTGTAGCCATTGTCTCGTGGTACTCAGGAATGCAAGTTTGAGTTGCAGCCATGCCGGCTGTGAAAACCCTGCTAGGCCCGGGTAAGGGGTTCTACACCCGGGTGTGTAGTTGGGAGTGCAAAACGATCTCGGGTTTAGCCCAAAAATAACCTTGCTGCAGATTGAAGCCGAGCATTTGAGATGAGACAGCTTGGTTGTAGGTTTCGATGCGTTCAGCGATGATGGGGATCCCCTTCCTCATACAAGTATCAATCCCTTCCAGCATGCAGGAGGTGTAGCCGTTCGTCTGGCCACACTCAAACTTCACTATGTCCCATTCAAAATCATGCAGCCGTGTAAGCGTGGAGTATTTCGTGCCGAAATCATCCATGACAAGTTCGACACCCATCGATCTTAGGCTATCCCATCGTTTTTGGAGCGTAGAGGGGGTGACCTGCTCGGTGACTTCAACCAAGATGTTGTGCTTGCGGGCCAGCTTGAGGATCAGAGTGCGCCATTGATGGAATCGGCGCTCAACTGCCAAGGTATGCTCACTCACATTGACCAGTAGGTTCAATTCCCCCTTAAGGAGCTGGTCCGCGAGATCGAGAACGGCCTTATCAATGTCGAACCAGGAGTGGTAATCGGAGGTTGGAGGGGAGAACCTTGATAGGCCACTATTTCTCGCAAGCAACTCATAGGCATGAATCACCTGTTTCTCTGTGTCGAACACTGGCTGCCTAGCAATGAGCATTAACTTTGGTCCCCTCAAAAATTACCGCGAGAGAGTCTACCCCTCTGACGCCGAGTAAATCCTATGGTGAAATCGTGAGCTATTTCTGATGTGAGTTATCCACAGAATTGCTGGATAAGTAGCCTGTGAACGTGTGGACAGTTCGCTGCAGCCATTGCTAGGACTGTGTTATTGGCAGCCCTTGGCTGCAGCGCATTTGATTTGGGCTATCTAGCACCAGGGAAGCCGATCAGAGGCCAGGTCATGACATCAGCAAGCAGATCTTCGTATTCAGACAGTGCCGCCCGGCCGAGAGCTATCTGCAGCTTGATTAGGTTGGTAGCCAAAGCCGTGAAACCGACCGCCTCGGTACAACTGCTTTCGCCATTACGCGCCGCGGATAAAATGTCAAAGGAGTGATTAAACTCGGGCTGCCGGGCAGCGGCATGGATGGCATCGTAGATCAAAGCAAGCCGCGATATGGACTCAAAGGCCAGTTCCGGGAATGTATCCGGAGCTGAGCCCATCGTGTGGCCAAAAAATGGTGCAATGACGGATCCTGCCTGGCAGGACAAGTCACTCGAGATTTTCTCGATGCTTTCCAGCATTGAATTCAGAAATTCCTGAGAATACCCGGCCCCCTGATCACCCAATTGCAGCAACACGTCGTTCTTAATTTGCTCCTCAATGGACATCAGGATCAGTTGATACGAGGCATGCACTGCTCGTACACAAGCCGTCAATGGCTGGTGAGGAATGAGCTCCTTATGCCAGGTGGCCAGGGGATGGGACTTCAGTTCCGCATTGTCTGCGTCGGAGTAGGAGTAAGTTACGAGCGAACGGCCATCGAGGTATATGATGTTGTGCACCATGACTATAAAGCCGTTCTTCGTGAGCCACAGTGAACCGGCTCTGACCCTCGAGTCACCCTGGTCTGCGGTGTTGGGTCGTGTGTCTATTGCGGTCATTTTATTCCTCTCAACATTAGTGAATTGTAAGGCTGCGATGGTGCAGTTCGCTGGCATCGATCAAGTATCGGTACCGGTATAGCTCGCTGGCTTGTTGGTTCAACGGCACCAATACCCACTCCACGTCGGAATGACAGATGATGGAGAAGCAGTGATCGTTGATGATGAAAATATCACCGGGGAAGTGCCGGCATTTAGATAGGAAATCATCACGCTGAGCCAACGTCAGTGGCTTGCACTCTGCGTAGTTGAGGATTTTTTCCCGTTCGCAAACCTGCACCGGCAGGTCTATGGTGGTGGCGATTGCTTTACTGAAGTCCATAGGGTCCCCCCATTTTTATTGATAAGTTGGTGACAGGATAAATTGCTTTTTTGCAATGCAAGGGGGGCCCATCCTGGGCGGCAAGTACCTGAACAGCTTCAAAACGAGAGGGCGAGTGCACCGGAACTATGTGGCCGGTGCCTGGGAGTTTGTGATTGATTGGAGGGAAGGGGGGGTAATCAAATTCATCCTGCCGGTGGTTCTAGATCTAGGCAGGCAGGGGATGCAATCCTCGGGCTATAGGGACTTCAGTAACAGTGCGCGGAGAAAGTCCTGCTGTGAAATTGAGCAAGCTTTGAACCCGCGAAACACACCATTATCGACCAGGATTTCGTCATACCGGCCAATGGTATCTCGATAAACAAGACGTCGCTTTCCAATACCGCCGACCAACTCATCAACCGTGCGCACAACCTGTTCGGCTGAATTCGTGATTGTGGCGCAGAGGTCTAGATCCAGAAGGAGCAGCATGGTCTCGTCCTGGTACACGATTTCAAAAACGGGTGTTGGCAATTGTCTGCTCCCTATACCTCTGTTGAGCCAACCCAGGTATCACCAAGGTAAGCATCCGCACCCCGGAGGCGCTCCAGAGGGATATCTAGAGCACACAGGCTTTCATGTGTCCAACCTTCTGCTGGAGGGGAGTATTCAAAGATGACTACTGCCTTGTCGAACAAGTCTACGATCTGCAGATGACAGTGAATCAATGAGGTGGTCAGAATCACGCTTTCACCAGGTAAAATATCAGTGATGAACTTCATGGGTAATCTATTCTCCTTGATTAACCCTGTTTTTCTACAAGAACGGCGTGAATGGTGTTGTGCGGCATTGCCGTTTTGATCACCCCGGCACTTTCCATTTCATTCACCAATTCGTCGCAGATAAGATGCTGTTCGTTTTTGTGATAGGGTTTTTGGGGGGCGGACAGATACCACCCAGCCCTCCGGTTTGCAAGTTTCCATCCGGCACGCAGAAGCTCAATGATGTCACGCACTTCCATATCTGTTCTCCAGTTCACTTGACTATGTTGATCGCTGTCAAAAGGTTATTCACCCGAACCATGTCTTCATCGCTATGAGTAGGCCCGCTGTGGTACAAGCGACCGCACTCTTGGCACTCGAAGAGAAACCCGCCAGCCAGCGGTTCGCTGGTGAAAGACACATCAGAATGGCACTCGCAACTCAGATGTAGACCATCCGTGTCGACAATGGTTTGAACTGATTCATAATGGTCGGCACTCGGTGCAAGGCCGTGTTTTGCCGTTTCAGCAGTCATGATATTCCCCCTCTTTAAATCAGCCCCAGGCGCTCGAGCTCTGCACGGAGGTCAGGGGCGAGGCTGTCAGGTTTAAAGCTCCTCCATCCCCCGCCAGATACTTCGTGAACTTGCCGCTGAGTTCCTGTTTTTGTGATCCAGATTTGTCCATGTTCCTTAGCAGCATTCATTGCTGCTTCACGGGTCCGGTGGCTTTTAACATCACGGTCTTTGCCTGCTCGGAGGCTGTAAAACGGAGCGTTTTTGGTGGCCATTCAGATGCCACCTTCTTCGATTGCCGGGCGCTTAGTCGGATCTAGCCACGCCAGAGCTTCCTTCTCGCATGCTTCGCGAGACGCGCTGAACCCGGCCTGCTCCATGACCCGGCCATACTCTGCTGCCAGGTATTCATAGGCGTCGGCTAGGTCACTCAGGAGCTGGGCTGCGTCGACATTTCCGGAATGGTACAGACCCTTTGCTTGCATTCTGACTTTGGGAATTCCTTTGATGCTCATGATGTTCTCTCTTTGGTCGAAATCGTTAATATTCAATGAGTTGAATGTACCATAATGCCGAGTGACGCAACTTCAGGAGCGCTCCCGGCTTGGTTAATCTAGGAATGGCAGGTCGCACTCACGAATGCTGATCTGCTGTCGTGATTATGCCGAGGGGAGTAGGGGGAGCCAATAATGGGTGGCTATCCTAGATGTCTCGGTGGCGAGGTATCCTACGATGGGGCAGAGTGCTTTGTTGGGACATGCCCGAGCTCACAGCGCCAGCCTATCTATCAATACCGAGCGGCGTTTCGGCTTCGGCAAATATCCCGGGCCAGCTCATTGATTTCTACGTTGTGTCACAAGCTCACCAAGACCCCAACCACAGCTATTAGCCACGGGATAGACCAAAGAGAAATGAAACCAACTAAATCATCATGTTGCCAAACATAATCCAAGCCACAGGCAAGGCGAACTATGGCAGCTGTCATACAGATAAAAATGGTGATGACCCACCCAGGAATCACATCTGCATGCGCTTTCGCGATGTCTTTTATCGTTGGTCCATGTCTCATGCTTTCCGGCTCCTTCTTGGTTGACTTCGATGGGATGAATCTACCATAGAGCTGGGCAGCACAACCTTGCTGGTGGACCCTCCCTGGGTCTCTCGGTTGGTGGGTCACCGGCGGTTATGTTAGGAACTCGACGAGTTGTGGGCCGCTGATGATAGTGACAGGGGACCCTTTGATCGCGTGCCAAGCAGATTTCGGAGTACGTCCAGTATGAATGAATAGGCCTTTACATTCCTGCTGCCGGCATTGCTCGGTAAATGCTCTCACATGGTCTGTGCTGATGAATTTCTTGTAGCGTTTTGCCTGGATGAGTACCAATTTACCGCCTATGACAGCCTTTCCATCAATTCCACCATCCCGGGAGTAGCTTTTGTTTCGAATGATCGTCAATCCCTGCAGTTCCAATGCGCTGAGAATGAGCTCCTCAAATGTGTATGGGTCGATCTTGCGGAGGTAGGCTATCTGGGCCTGCCATGTCGGTATTCCCCGAATTTTTGCCAGCACCGAACCCGATTGTTCTATCCGAGCCTCATGCCTTCCTTTTCTCCCCCTTGACCTGCGGACCGGGTTAAAAAAGGCGAGCATTGCGAGCAACACAAATAGAACCAGAATCGGCCAGGTCTGCAGGTGAAGAAGAAGAGATGAAAGCGGCTCAGTGAATGAGGTTAGAGAAGGAAGAACAATCATGGAAACGCCCTTGGTGGGTGGGTGGTGAATGGCTGGAGAGGCCCCCCCTGACAAGCACCGAATGTGAGAAGAAGGCGGGGCCTTTGGCCCCGCTGTTAGTTTCGGATCGCGCTATTCGCCGGCGTCTAGGACTTGGTAGGTACCGATGGCGGCCAACTCTTGCTCTAATTGCAGAAGGGCATCCGAGTTGTCCCCTGCATGTTGATGATCAAGGCATGTGGAAATGCGATCCCAGACAAACAACAGCTCTTTCATGCTGAGAGATGATTCGTGGCTGTCAGCAAGCAACTCCAATGCTTGCGATGTCTCCAGACTGCTTACCCTGGATAGGATCGCAACGACGTGGGGTCTGGTCATGGGCTCCTCCATTACAGATGCTTTTTGAAGAACCTTACTGCCAACCAGAGGGATACAGAGGACAGCACTGCACTGGGCACCAAAATCCAGTTGGGGTGGATTGTGAATGGAATGGCCAAGTACAGCCCCCACCCACACCACATGCACGGTAAAATCATGCGCTTGGCGTAGTGGTGTCTTAACCCAGACTCCCGAGCCCCTCCGTACTTGCGTAGATCCCGGAGCATCAACCCATCAAAGAAGGCCACAAACATGAATAGCCCATACAGTGGCAACGTAAACAGCAAGATCACCGCTCGGATTAGGCAGACGATAGTGATGTAGATGGCCGCGAGCAGGTACTGTTCGAAAACCGCCATCGAAGCAGACCAAGAGGTGATCCATCGATACCTCGCGGGGTCTAAAACGTCGGGCCCCATAGGGGAACCCGTTACGGCCTGTGTGATGTAATGGATAGCCTCAGTCGGTGTCCAACCAAACAGCGCTGCATTAACGAAGTCTTCATTCAGATAACCAGCCTCTTCGATCACCATTTTGAGGGCGTGCTGGGCTCCTTGCTCAGGCCAGAACCATATCATGCCGCACCATTCAATCATGACGCCGGTGACGGTGGCCCCAACCACCATACCGATGGAGACGATGACAAACGAGATGATGTCGATCCGTTCATTCGGTGTGGCCATCAGGCAACCCTCGCAGCCAGTTCATCGGGGAGGCCAGCTGCAGTCTGACCAAAGGGGTTATTGGCCGCGGTTGGCCTGTCTATGCTCTTCCAGGATCTCAAGTTGTTATACCAGCTATCCGAGGTCTGGTAGTTCGATTCCATCAGTGCGCAGATCTCTTCCACGTCTTTCGGGATTGGTATGTTGTCTTTCCTGTCATCCATTAGCGGGAAACGCAGCTTGTAGAGCTTGGCGCCATCGAGCAGTGCGAAGGCCTGACCCTTGGGCAGGCGAATAATATCGGAGGGTTGTAGTAGTGGGACCTGGCGTGTGCCGATGGTATCCGAGTTGTTCGACTCGAAGTGAATGGTACTAGTCACGTCGGAGTTATCACGTGCAGAACTCAGTGCGCCCAACTCGCTAATAGTGACCTCTGGCAACTGGTTGGTAAGAAGCTCAGCTGTTTCTATGGTTTTGACGCGCAGCATGATGATCGCATTGAAGTTTGACAACATTTGCTGGGCTTTGGCTGCGTCTCCAAGCTTGGCCTCTAGGTCGAAAACTGACTGGGTGTAGGCTGTGAACCTCACCCCAGAGCCACCGGACTTGTTGAGGATCGGGATGGCGAAATCTGTCGCCAGCTCATTGAACTCATCGCAGTGGAGGTAAACCTTCGGTAAAACGCCATTTCTTGCGTCCACCAACCCTTTTTCCATCCCGTATTTATACAGATAGCCACAGGTAGAGAGCAGGTCAGACAGCATAGAACCGCCAATGGCCTCTGCTACTGTCTTATCTGTCATGGCGTCCAGACCGATATAGACCACTGCCTTTTGCCGCATGATGGTCATCCAGTCGATAATGGGTCGGGAGTCTTTGGCGTCGTATGTTGGGGCCACCAGCTCCACCAGCCGGCCGGATGTGACTTTCTCCACGAACGGCAGCAAGGATGCAGTCAGTTTGTCAAAGTAGGTCTTGTCGTACTGAATTGCGGATAGCAAGGCCAGCAGCACAGGATCAAAGATGCGCTTCCCCTTGATGTAGGCTTCCAGGGCCGCGGTTCGCTTGGTCCGGCTTTGCATGTGCCGGGGAGGAGCCTTCATGTTCAATTCGATAGTGCTCACGTCCTCTCGCCAGCGAGCAATCCGGTGCTTCTCGAAATAATACTCGCTGTAGTCGTTGAATAGCGGTTCCATGTCAGCAATGTCACCTTGGATCTGCACGTAACTAGGCCGACTACCCATTGCAACCCTAGCTTGTGCAACGATGTTCACGAATCGCCAAGAGAACTCCGCAAAAGCAGCACTGTTTCCCTCACTGGCGAGTTGGCTGGTGGCCCGGGTGGCCACTTCCGAAATCCTGGCGAATGAGCCCACGGCGTTATAGCGGCAGCTGATGTCGGGGAATCCTAAGTGGAAGATGTAGAACGGGCGATTGTGCCTCTTGGCTTCCGTATAGAGGCGCTTGAGGATGCCGGCGTCAGATTTGGGGTCCATGAAGACCGTGCAGCCGTCGCCGCGGGCAATATCGGACGCAACGTAAATCTCGGCGGCTCGGGTCTTCCCCACGCGCGTTGTGCCAATCACGATTTTGTGAGCAACTCGTTCTCCCAGGTCTTCGTAGACATCCCTTTCATGAGGTTCAACAGCATGCATGATCGGCGATCCCCCAACGGGGGGGAGGGGGCGGACAGGGTTCCATGGGCTGTCCTTGCGAAGCGCTTTGGCGATGGACTCAGCCAGCATCCCTTTCCCCTCCAAGGTAATTTCCGCCCGGCGGGCCAGCTTACTTAGATTGCTGGGCTCCAGGTACTTCATCGCCTTGATGGATTGCGCCTCAATCATCCGCTGTGTGTGAATGGGCTTCCACTCAAAACCTCGGCCGATCCAGTTGAGACGTTGCGAACATGGAACGTCCTGGGGCTTCATCTCGTAGTAACTGAGGCGCGTAAGGTTGCGATGGTACTTGCTGACGGTCCATCCGTCGTGAAACCTGCTGAGGGCCCCGGCCGCCAATATACTGCCACAGGCATAGCTGACTGATGGAGTCATCATGAGAGTGTGAGGCGCCCACATGCACAGCGCTGCTCCCCCTGACATGATCGCAGAGCTGTAGAGCTCAACAGGCGGGCGTAGCAAGGACTCAATTTCAAATTTTGCAGTCATGGATACATTCCATATATGGGATATAAGGGGGGGGGAGAATCTCGCCGGGGAGCAAGGGGCACCGGCGTGGCTGCGGCAGATGGGAGGATGGCCATCTCGGACTAGCTACTGAAAAAAACCAGATTTGGTGATCATGATCGGGTAGCCCGGGGCGCCTAGCTGATCGGCGAGGGCATCAGCATTCATTGGCCAGAGTTGCATGGGAGCCACCAGCTTTTGCATGTACTCCCACTCGGTTTGGTTCCTTACCTTCGTCAACACCCCGGACGAACCATACTGCTCCAACACCTTTCGATTTGCCTGGAACCATCGAATGCTGTACTCGTCGGTGCCGATGACGAACAGAGGCTGGGGGAGGTCCGGCAGCTCCTTGAGCATCTGGGTACCAGGAAGAACTACCGGCTTGATGAGCTTTGGTTCAATAGGAAAGATCCTTGGCAGTGCTGCAGATGAGGGCTTGAAATTCTCCATAGCAGTTTTGAGGTTGGTCTTGATCTGATCCAGTGAATCCGGTTTCTTCAGGTCGGAGTAAAACTGGTCATCAACCCAGTTCTTGATAGGGAAGGCCTTCTCATTCTGGTAGATGACAATCCCTGGCGATGGCACATCTGCATGCGCACAGCCAGCGATCGCCGACAGCATGATCCCCAAAACGGTCATTGCATGGTTTGTTTTACATATTGCCATTGTTTATACACCGACTTGCGATAGGCTGCGGCTTTCGCTACATCCGTTGGGTTGTGATACTGGCCGGCTGCTTGCCACCAGTTTCGGGATTTCTGGTAATGCTCGGATAGGTAGTCAGCTGCCGCATTGAGGTTCGTCCATGGGTCAGTAGCCGCCCAGAGGTCTCCACCAAACCTCCCGGAGTGCCAACGCCAATTCACCTGGGCAATACCGATGTCTACGGATCGGTGTCCCTGGTCAATTAGCCGCTTGCAAAACTGATACAGTGCAACGCGAGTTTTGAACCTATACCCTTTCCCTTTGAAGTTGGCCGTCCATGGCCACGGCACGATTCGCCCCTTGTTTGTCGGCAATTTACTTTCGGCCAACGAGATTGAATACAGAAGATCTGCCGGCACACGCTTAATCATGGCTACTTCATAGTAGGCTGGTGGAATAGGTGCTACTTGGGGCTTTGCACCCTTAACCTGCTTAGTTGCATGGCGGCCTCGAGCATCGGTTGAGGCGCTTCCTTGTGAGGGGCTGGCAAAGGTGAGTATGGCCAGAATGACTGCAGCACTGATCGTCCCTATCCTCATGGCTTCAACTCAACCGTGTTGTTTAGTTGGACCCGGTATGCAACCGGCAACCCAGGGGTAGGTTTAAGGCGAGCATAGTATCCACTGTCATAGTTCACGGTCGCTTTGCCATCAGCAAGCATCTGAGTTGAGATCCCGACACTTCGAGAGAAAGACAACAGGTTTTCATCGGCGTTGGCATTGATGACGAACAGATCAAGGCGATTGAGTTTGCTTGAGCTGGTGGCGAGATTCTTGATGAACCTGGTGCACCTGACATCGCAGTTTGCAGCGTCAGCATAGGCAACGGTTCGCGTGTCCTTGATCGGTACCGCTACACTGTTGCTGCTGAAGCCTGCGGCCTTAGAGCTGTCAACGCCAGATTCAGCGCTGCGCTTGGCCCAAGCTCTTCTCTCCGAATCTGACATCCAAACCGGGTGGTTCGGGATCAGCGTCTTGATGTATTGATTAACGGCCTCGTCAAACTGAACTTCCCTTGCCAATCGGGCACGTTCCATTTCGACCGAAAGTTTGGCATATCGGGATCGATCAAAATCTGTCTTGGCGTTTATACCCATGACCATGAGTGGTGTGAGCTCTGGTTTATTCGAGTAGTAGGCGGCATTCGGTCCGGTGGACATCAACTCCTTGTACTCCATCCATTCTGATTGTTTCATCCCCCATGCCTTGGACTGTCGAAGATCCTCTTTCGTCCACTGCAGATACGACGGTACTTCGTTAACGGTCGGTAAAGTTTCACGTTGTGTTGCTGATTGGCCTATGGTGGTGAGATTGGTATTTACTCCTGACCGCAGTTCTACAGCTTGTGCTGATATGCCGAGCGTGCCAGCGACAATGGCGGAAATAATTGCACGTTGAAATTTCATCGTAAGTACCTCAGTGGTAGAAGGCAGCGCGAGCCGTCCCGGCCGTAAATGAAGATTGAACCGCCAGAGTAGTAGGGCCTTGATGAGTCAATGTAAAGTGAACGGAGGCCGGTAATGTCTTGTTGTGAGCACGCGGGGACGGTAGCCACTTTCTTCGGCTCACTCTCTTTCTCTCCGAAGCTTTTGGCTAGCGAATTGGAAAGGTTCTGGATGGTGCTACACCCACTCAGTAACAAGACTGCCGCAGAAAGTAAAATCCATCTAGGCATCAGTAGCCTCCGCTGGCCACAACAGTGAGAACCTTGTCCCCCTGGATGAATACAGCCTGTCTTGATTGACGGTCGGCACTCTCCAATCGCCACATTCCAATTTCATCGCCAACTTGAAGTCTCTTAACGTCGTCGCCATTGATCATGGTGACAAGCAGGATGCCCCCCCAATCATCAACATCGAAGAGTGTATGGCCATCGACGACTTTGGCCAACTGAGGTTTCCTGACTGGTAGAGTCTTCGTTGTGGAATAGTGTGACTCTGCAGTGCGTGTTGTTTGAGAGATGGCTTGGTGGCCGGTATTCTTTAGCTTATTGATAGCTGCCTGAGATGCCTCTTGACTAACCCTCAATGCATCAACAGACTCCTGAATGTTGTCGACTAGTTGGCGAGTTTGCCTAGCCCAAGTTAAACCAAGGTCTGTGTCCGTCGACAGTTTTTCGGTAGATGACTTTAGCGAGCTCAGCTCTGAGTTTAGAGCTGACAAATCTGCTGCCTGTTGCTGAACATGCCGCGAAACTTCACCTACAGCAGCATCAATTTCAGAGGTCCTATTCACGGAGTTAGATTCGATTTTATCCATCCTAGCTACCATCTCAGTACGTAGGTCATCGAAAATCTGTTGAATGTTTTGATTCTTCGGGAGCGATAGAAATGTGTAGCTGGCTAAACCAAAGCTGAAAACACCAAGAGCAAAACTGACATACGCCGCCGCAATGGTTCTTCCCCCTACAGGGTCAGTATCATACCGCTCATATCTGTCTCCTTGGTCATGATCCAGAGTCGACTCGCTCACAGGTTCATGTTCGGTGCTTGGATGAAGTGCCGGCTGCCTTGCTTTTTTCAATCGACGGAATATGCCGCTCGTTGATTTTTGTCTATCGCCAGACTCTGCATGAATTGATTCCAACGGAGGTTCGACAGGTACATCCCCATCATTTAGCTCTACGTCATTATTCGCGTGTGATGCATCCGGGGTTATCTCTGGAAGAAATTCGTCACCGTCGGTGACACTATCACTCCGCTGAAGTTGCATATCTTGAGGCTGTTCGGTAACTGAGCTTTGTTCTTCAGTGAATGTTTGCTCCGTTTTTTCTACCACTCCCCCTACAATCCAACCCGCACTTAAGTCTTCTCCCATGAGTTCTCTTGCAACATCCATCGGGTCGATTTCTGGGACTGCATCGATAGCTTTTGCCGTTTCTGCGCCTGCGTAATTTGGGGATGTGGCATCCCCACTCACCTGGTTTTTGCCAACTAATGAGTCATCATCCTGAATGACACCCTGGGCAGTTGAAACACCAAATGAAGAAAGAAGGCTGTCTGTTTCACTGCTCTTTCGCTTGAGGAAATCGCTATCCGTTTTCATTGCTTTACACCGTTAATTTCAATAGATGTAGGGTCTTCATCATGGAGTAATGGGACAAATGTGACGACGCGATGCACAGGGTCTACAAGCAGCAAGAATGCATCACCAGCAAGTGTCTTGAGAGCGGATTGGACAGTGACGTATGAAAATTTTCTTTGCACGCTTGGCAAGGGGAGGGTGAGCATCACTTTCGTGCTTTCTGGCAGATTAGACATCTCGGCAAGCGTGTACCCGGTCTGCTGAATTGTGTAGTTGATCGCTTGCCCTACTGTCTCTACGGTGGGTGGAAATGAAAAGCTCACAACGGTAAGAAGCGGATTAGATTGGCGTACTTCCGGAGTGGTGTCGATTGTGGTGTAACGCGAAATTGCATACCGGTCTTCTGGTGTAGCTGCGGTGACACCCTGCGCAATCATCATCCAGATTGTCGCTACTGTCAGCGCACTTTTTACTGTCTGCATCTCAATGCGTCCATGGTTGATTTTAGTCGCTAATTTTACCATGACGTGATACCGGAAAATGGGTGCAGTTTTGGCAGTGATTTTTTCAGCGATATGCATTGAGCGATATGCTGAAGCCTAACAGCATTAACTTCGATATCTAGCAGAGTGGGCAATGGCGAAGGATGGGTTCTACGGAGAGGAAATTGTTAATGCAGGAAGGCGTGTGATACGACCGTATAGCAGATAAAGTTAAGGCGCCATCAGGCGCCCTAATATGATTCGTGTTTTTCTTGAAATTAAAAGGCCGGTTTCTTTTCCTGGCTATTTGATTTGATGTTGGGGAGGAATTTTCATTCCGGCCTCTGGCAGCCCCTGGGCCTTTCGTCGGGCCAGATTTACTCTGACTAACTGGCCGATCGTTTTTGCCGACGATCTGCGCGGCGTTGTTGAAGTCATGTTCACCATGACGGTTCCAATGCTATCGGATCACTCCGGGCTGATCAAGGGAACTAATCGACAGCCAAAGAGCAAGGGGAATGGCGAAGGGAAGGGGGCAGGCTGCGCTGCCCTTAACCATTAAAGGGGGTGTGGGGGAAAATAGAGGGCCCTTCACCATTGCGCTGGCGTAGGCCTGCATAACCCCAAGGCGGATTGGGTTTTGATAGCCGTCGGCACTTGAATGCGGACCAAGCAAAGCATGCCGCGTTGTCATATCATATTGTTTTTTAACGTTTTGACTGTTTATTGCCCTTAGGGGAGATCTACCTTTCCAGCAGCCCAGCGGGCAGTAATATGTCAAAAATTGGCTCCGTATGGGTGTGTGCGTGTTGCTTAGCTCAATCCGTGTAGACCCAATGGGCTCCGCTAGGTTGATCCAACACGTGCCTGAGGAGGAGTGCCGCCCCGTTCTTCATGGGCACTTCGGTGCAATTGGTCGCTTGTATTGTGGGAATTCTCCCCAACGGCTGGGATGGTGAGTGCAATGAATGTGATCTGAGTCACGTTTTGTTTTAGGTGCATGCCACCACAAGTGGCGTGGGCGGCGTGCCGTTACTGTGCCGCCTATAAAAAACGACCCGCAATAATCGCGGGTCTTTCCTATCTTCTCGTTCGCTTGGCGAACAGGCCGAGTTGAGAGTTTATATAGTCGAGCTGAGTTTGGGTTTTTATGGCCAGAGAGCTCTCTGTTTCATCTAGCTGGAGACCAAAACCACTGTAATTCGATATCCTTCTGTTACTACCATCGACAATCTTCCATCTGAGGTAAATCCTATTGTAACTCCGATGTGGGATTATTATTAATGGAAGAGCATCGCGAATCTTCAAATTAAGCTCATGGACAATATTTGAAATCTCGGCCTCTATATAGTCATCGCTCATCTGTTTCAGAGAGTTTAGACAGAGGCCATCCATCTCTTTCATCATGCCTCTTCGGCTGTCGTTTCCTTAACGATTTCAGGTTCGATGTAAGCGTCCGCTGGGTTGCTCTTTCTTTCCGCTACGTTATGAATTTCAGGTGCGAATTCATGCCGAGTTTCACCGCGCATGTGGCCAATCGATGGCAAGATCCCAATCGACTCATAACGCTCTGCAGCGATGCGAGCTTTCTCGTTATTGGCTAACACGTCATCTCGAGTGACAGGAGTATGTCGATAAGACGCTGCGCGTGAAATGAGTGCTCGGCAGCCCCGCATAACATCGCGAATGTAAGTGGTTCTTGCACTCGGGCTAAGCAGAGCTACATGGCTTGCAAGCATGACAAGGCGAATGAAGGAGTCAATTTCCAGGACTGTATACAGGAACTGATAGTAGAGCTGGCTACCACTACGAACCTGATAGACGATGGGTTTCACGGAGAAAGATTCAGAGGATGTGAAATTCTCTGGAACCCGGTCTTCCATGTAGCTAATCAGTGCCTGCTTTTTGGTTTTCAACTCTTCTCTGAACTCTGTAATTGCTGTCCAGATTGAATCAAACCAGAAGTCTGCATAGGGGTTGTCGAGTCGGATATCCCCTTCCAGGATCATCATGGATTGCGCCAACATGGTCAGATTGTGTGGGGTGAATTTTTTCTTCTGACCATTGTCATCAGTACCGTCCTGATCCGATTCACGCTTGACGCCGGAAAACAGTGCGGCTCCTTCATAGGTATGGATCTCAATTTTGATGTGTGACCTGAGTCTGCCCAGTTCGGTTACTCGATTGCTCGGTGTGCTCGAGGTCTCTTCATTGCTGAGGGCTCCAAGAATCAGTTTGCTGCTCATTTTTCCTTTTTCTCCGTTTGTTGATCAAATGATGATGTCGACAGCGTGGTATACCTGTGTTGCCATTTTTTTTATGCTGGGTGTGATAGTGATGTTGAGACCCATGCCACTACATGCATTCGTACATCTCCTGACATCGGCCTGATTCCACTTTGAAATCCTCCCCATAAGTACGCCAAGATGCTGGCCTGCATGCTTCAGTGAAATTTCCTCCCGCTCATCGCCTTGGTAAAATTCGACTATGAATCTGACGATCTGCGTGTAGAGATCCAGAGGGTCCATTACATCAAAACTTGGTTGGAAGAGATTCAGCGTGTGAATCACAAGCCCCTCCAGACGGGGGTCGATTTTCGACGTTGGTCGGCCGGGAGTATTTTGCGTCCCCATCCACTGGATGGCTGAAATTGGCGAGCCCGTGATGATACCGATTTTCTTCCTGTGAATTTTCAGCATGGACAGAAGCTGTTGAGTTCGTATCACTTCGTTAAGCTGTTCAGAGGTCTCCCCAATGATCATGGCGATGTCTGGCGATAACCTTATGTGCTCCGGTAGTATCAATGTAGCAAGAGAACCGAGCCTACTTGGATTCATCCTGCAGTATTGGACTACTGACATAAGTTCATCCCTTTTCAGTAGACATACATCTGCTAGGAAATCACAATTTGTGAAGCTACTACTGATCAAATGCAGTAGAAGTGCCCGAGGGAATTGAGCATCTGCGTCCTCGTCCCTTGCAGGCATACCGTTGGCGATGGCATTGAATACTGGTCGAAGATCGATAGTTCCAAAGCACCCGCTAGGGTCATCATGAATGTCATCCATCACTCGGCGTTTGAACTGAAGCGTCTTTATCCAAAATTCATTCTGGCAAAATTGCTCAAGCCCATACCCTGTTAGATTGTGAGAAAAGGGGGCCGCATATGAACGATGTAGGATGGCGTGCCTGATTATCTCTGCCAGGAGTGAGCCACAGCATGCGATCAATTTGTCCCGTTTATTCGACATCACACTCTCCGCTGTTTAGTGCCACGCTGATCGACATGCGTCGTATCAATCGCATTAGTCTGCCACAAGCTGGGTGAATTGTGTTGTCGTTTGATTCGTCGATCATGGAGATGATTGTTGCGTTGGCCCAGGACGAACGAGATAGGTTGAATCGCAGATGAATTGACTCTGCCATCTCGTTTTCATCGCGATATCCATTTCTGAGAGCCAACTTATCGAGGCCGGCCGCCAGTGACTCGCTTCGTGATGATTGTGCGCCGAGCAGAAGTAAAGGGATTGCTCTGACCATTTGTACTCTGCTGGAGACGCTGCGCAGATCAACACAGAAACCGCCATGTATAAGCGTTGATAGTTTTATGCCATATGTTGAGGCAATAGATTCGGCGGTGAGATAGATTGCGTGATCAAGAAATGAGAGGTCTTGTTGTGCTTCAGAGATCTGCTCTGGTGCTGTGGAGATCTCGATGTCTGGTTTTGTGGCGACCAGAAATGAAATGGCATGGCCAACAGTGTAACCCTCGATGGGGCTTGTTGGATTGTTGTCCCACTTATCCTGACCGTCGCAAATCTGCGAGAGAAGGGCGGCCACGTTTTTGATTTCCATGGCCGACGCCGACCGGAGCTTCTCAGCACCAAATGTTACGATGCTGTTCCAGCTTGCTCGGTAGTCGCGAATAAACCGCTTCGATGAGGCCATCACCTCTTCGTAACTACTAGGTGTATCAATTGGAATTTCAAGCTGCTCGTTGCCGTAGAGTGCTGCAATTGCTAACAGTCTCTCCCCGCCATCAAGCTTCCTAAGATCCAAATCTTCTTCTAGCCCGTTCACTATTTATCCTCCCGCAATCACCACAAAATTTGTGTCTTTTTTTTTTGCGATATCTATCTGATATCGCCGAGTGTTATGAATCTATTTGCATTGTTGAAATCGAGGTCAAGCATCAGCTCTTCGGTACCCTGTGCTGTCAGCACCATCACGTGCAAGTCAGCTCGTTTTCGCATGCCAACAATTTCAGCTGTGATCATTGTGCCACCCAGGATAGAACGCTCAAACGTCAATACCGATGCAATGGCGTGCTGAATTTTGGACACTGCATCGCGTCTCGCTTTGGGATCCATGTTCTTGTTCGCGCCATTTTGATCTAGAAAGGTGTAGAAAAGCCCCGGGCTGACAAAACAGAGCCTGCGTTCTGAAACGATATGTACTGCGCCAGCTCTTGCATTGACCTGGATGGTCCCGGTCATGATCTGTGCACGTAGCCACTCAATAAATTGGTGTGCTGTATCAGAACGGCCAGAATTTGTTTTTTTGATGGAGTGTGGCGCGGACTGTCGAGTCTCCTGACGTGTACTCGGCGCCTCATTTCCTTGAATGAAGTTTTTGAAGTCGTCGCTTGTAGTCTTCACCGTCAAAGGGTATTCAACGTTGCTCGCTACCACTTCGGCAGTAAGTTCAGTGAAGCTCTGATTATCGGTGCAGGTTGGTGGGACTTGCTCATTACGCTGTTGAGGTTGTGACTCCATGCTCTGATCGGGTGGGACCATTTTGGCTTCAGGAGCGGCGGTGTTTTTCGGTATCGTCTGAGTAGAGATAGCCTTCTGATCTGAATGAACTTGTGATTGAGCGGGCTTAGCAACCTGCTTCACATCGCTTGTTGATGAGCCTGCCTTGGCCGGCTGAGCTTCACCGGGGATCTGATGATGATATTGTTCATCTACAGATGGGCATAGAAGCCTGCCGGTGTAGACTGGAAGCTTTGCATCTGGGTCTAGGACCTGGCGTTTGATCAGCACCACTGCAAGTGGCTTTTGATTTGGAGTGAACATGAGCGAGTGCATCGCCTTCCCATTCATGTTCAGTATCAACATGCCGTTGTCACCCATTGTGTCGTAAATCAAGCTGGTGTTATCCGGCAGGAACTGGTTTTCGGAGCCGAGGGCAGATCGGATGCATTCGACGAAACGCGGGGCGACACAAGCAATGAAGTGTTGGGATACCCAATAGGGTGAATTTTTCTTGTTAGGCTCAAAGTCACGCAGTGACAGCGTAATTCCCTTGATGGCCAGGGCATGAATTTGCGGCCTTTTTGCAAGAGAGCTATTCACAGTGGCTTGTGCAGCTATTGCTACAGGGGCATCTGCCATGGCGTCGCCTGTTGATTGAGAGTCGCACTCAATCACGCACCGACCGATATTCCCCCCTAGCTCCATTGCTTTTCCACCAATCGTGGCAAGCCATTCATCGCGGATGATTGATTTTTTCCAGATCCAACTGAGTGCAGCCCTTGGCATGATTTGGAATATCAGTGGAAGACTCGCAACTTCGTGTACGCCGTGCTGGCGGCGGTCATTGTATCGATAGATGTACTTGGTACCCGGCGCCATGGGGCCAAGGTGTGGCAACCAGGGTGTCATGTTTGACCCCTTCACAACCACCACATCAACATCAGTGAGGAGCTTGCCAATATCGTGCAGTGCCCCCGCTGAAGTCATCGCGAAGATATATAAGGCCTGCCATTGAGAGATCTGTTCCTCTCCATCGGCTATGTATAAGAATCGACCTGCGATTCGGGCTGAGTACACCGCAACTTCGATACTGTGCTCTAACAGACCACCAAGGTGAGCGTGGTGATGTCGTTCACTCGCGGGCAGGTGCTGGCACCAAGCTGCAAGATTTCGAAAGAGCTCCATGTAAATTTGATTGAATCGGGTCTCATCGAGTTGCGTGAACGCACTCAAGTTCTGCAGCAGGGGTATATGGCGTTTTAACAAGGCATCAGGGCTCTCTGCGACGAGGGCACCACCGCTTAATGCATTTGCTTGTTGTGCTGGATCAGCGTGTGATTTGTTATCGATTTGTCCGACTTGTTGCCTTGTTGACCGCTTGAACCACCAATTACGCACGCCTGCTTCTCCTTCACTTCTTGTAGTATTTTCTTCCAAACACTGATCACTCTGGGGTCAGCCTCTGGCATCACTTTTCTCTGAATGTAGCCGCGCGAGTGGATTGATCAATAATGGCGAGTGGATTGATCACACAAAACAGTGATCAATCCACCAGAAACGACAATACGGCATTAAAAACTAGGGAAAGTGCGAACAAGTATCCCAAGAACAAAAAATGAAAATTTTAGTCATTTAATATCAATGGGTTACCAGTAAATGCTCTCGTGCCATATGACTTATTCGCACCTTCCCTAGATGAAGAGATTGGAGTTAAGAAGATGAGTTGCGTCAGCTGGCGGAAGGGTTGATACGCCGGACTTGAGTTGGTTGTTAGTAATAATGGCATGCGTAAGAACTGTGGTGTTACTGAGATTGACAGCGCCACCAATATCACAACCAACCATGCGTAGCTTGACCCTGTTAGAAGACACGGAATCTATGTCAAATGCATTGGCCGCGGTGGGATTTCGGTGTAGTAAGCCAACACCGATTAGTGATATGTCACAATTTGCACCGCCAAGCAGTTGATATGAATTCACTGTAATGCCAGTCCTGCCAGCGAAGGAATTAAACCCGCTTAACGCCAACTTAGATGCGCCGGATACACCAAATGATGGGCTCTGGAGATCCTCACCACCTACTTTTGTAAACATCTCACAGTTTACGGTTAGGCGCACGTTATCAGCACGACCAAAGGTGCTTACCCCCTGCATAGAAAATTTTCTGCAGTTGAGTGTGGTCCCACCATGCTGATTCATAGCCCCACCGTTCATAATAAAGCGATCGATAGCAAGCCCACCGGTTGAGAATGGCTGACCTATAATTGAATCACCGACAATCACATCCCCATTGATACCAATGAACTCGACGTACCGCCCTGTAATGCTGCCACTATCTATAAACACGTTAGCCGTGAGCGGGTAGCCAGGCGCACCTGTACCACGAAAGACTGTCGAGCTGAGGGGGTTTTTCATCTTCACATTAAGCATTGTGAAGTGACCGTTGCCGCCCAAGCGATAGGTAGGATTGATCAGAATGGAATTTTTACCTAGTAGCTCCATATTATGGAATGTCACATCAGTTGGGAAAATGTCACACAACATGTCACCATCCCACACACCACCAGAAAAAGTAACCCGTTTAGTCTGCTGACCGAAAGTAGGCCCAGACTGAGCTAGGGCGATAGCATACTTACCGACAGGATTGGAGCAATCAGTGAATGTTAGATCGTGTTCGTATGCCCCGTGTGCTGAGTACGGATAATTGTCGAACTGCGAACTCTCACAACCGAATGCTTTGCAATGGGCCGCACGGGTATAGTCAATAAGATGGCGACCAGCACAGCCTGTCAGCCTATGATTATAGGCCTTGTGTGCCTTGTTCCACTGCACAAGATACCCTCTCCCAGCAGAAGTATCCCGAGGCTTTTTCAGATGTGAGTTTTTTGCTGCACACAAGTATGTGTTAGAAGTGAAGATTACAGGATATGTTGTATCTATGGCTTCCCCCACAATCACTGAGCAATGCACCGCCATAATTAATGATACCCCTGATACCATTGCTTCTGGATTAGTGGTTTGAGAAATGTCGACAAACTCACCTACAGTGACACGTACGTTTTTGGCTGGTTTAGTTACCTGTCGCAGTGATAGCGTCTCACCAGTATTATCCCAACCAAGCGCGTAGTCTATGGTGATGGCTGATCCGCTGATATTGGTTATTGCGCAAACGTAATCGGTCTTTCCGCCCTTAATCTGCACGTAATCACCGGCAGCAAACAGAGATGGGTCAGCTACCGTAAAAGTGCTGGTTCCTTCCGTTTGTTGGCCTGATATAGCAGTCTCAAGCCCAGCTTCACCATAGATATTTATTACGCCAATAGAACGGTCAGCATTGCCTATGTCTGATACGCCATCCCAAATGAGTTTTTTGATGCGTATGTCAATATCAGTGGCCACACCCAAAAAAATTGGACTAGAAACGGTGAAAAGGTCACCATAGCAATTTTTTTTCGAGGCAACAGCCGCTTCCAAGCCAGCAGCCAGAGAACGGCGTTGTTGCCCAAATCAGCCATCAGGTCACAACGTCCCCAGCCCCAGGTGACCGCTACACTCGGGGCTTTCTGA
>NZ_JAPDBT010000032.1:0-29477 GCF_027705405.1 Aeromonas sp. QDB34
GGCGATAAAATCAGATCACAAACGAAGCCTTTTTTATATCTATTTCAATTGGTTGCCGCTAAAGATCCTGTACATGAATAATGGCTAACTCGAAGTCGTGCCTGAGGTTTCGTGAAAAAAAACCGCATGATTAAATTTCGATGATTTTGTGATAGAGCGGGGATTTTCCCCATTTTGCATGGCAGGCAACTCGCCATAAGTGGTAAACTCAGGCGCTTTTGAATGACTCTGTATGTTGCTGATTTGTTTGTTTCTTCGACATCATCCCGCAACATCAACGGGCTCATTCAACAACTCGTCGTGATGTATTTCTCGGCGCTAACCAACCTGTCTTCCCTTAACGGTAGTGCAAGTGAGTATGATTACAATTAAAAGAGGACTGGACATCCCCGTGCTGGGTGCTCCGGAGCAAGTAATCTACGATGGCCCGGCCATCACCCGTGTTGCTACACTCGGCGAAGAGTTCGTGGGGATGCGTCCTACTATGTTTGTCAAAGTAGGTGATCGCGTCATTAAAGGTCAGGAGCTCTTCGAAGATAAGAAGAATCCCGGCGTTAAATTCACGGCCCCCGCCACCGGTGTGGTTTCAGAGATCAACCGGGGTGCCAAGCGCATTCTGCAATCCGTTGTCATCGATATCGATGGGTCCGACGAGCAGGTGACCTTCGAGCACTTTGCGTCTGCCGAGCTGGCCAAGCTCGAGCGCAGCAAGGTGCAGGAGATCCTGGTCGCATCCGGCCAATGGACCGCGTTGCGTACCCGCCCGTTCAGCAAGGTGCCGGCCGTGGGTTCCACCCCTCGCGCCATCTTCGTCACCGCCATGGACACCAACCCGCTGGCTGCCAGTGCGGAGCTGATCATCAAGGAACAGGCCCAGGCCTTCCTCGACGGTCTGGCCGTGCTGACTCGTCTGACCGATGGCACCGTCTACGTCTGCAAGGGCGAAGCGAGCCTGCCGCACGCTTCCCTGGCGCAAGTCAAGGAAGAGGTGTTCGTTGGCCCGCACCCTGCCGGTCTGCCCGGTACCCACATCCACTTCCTGGACCCGGTCGGTGCCAAGAAGGTGCAGTGGCACATCAACTATCAGGATGTGATCGCCTACGGCAAGCTGTTCACCACCGGTCAGATTTTTACCGACAAGGTGATCGCGCTGGCCGGCCCGAACGTGGTCAAGCCGCGTCTGCTGCGCACCCGCATGGGCGCCTGCATCAGCCAGCTGACCAACAACGAGCTGCGTGCGGACGAGAATCGCATCATCTCCGGTTCCCTGCTGAGCGGTGCCAAGGCCGAAGGGGTACATGACTACCTGGGTCGCTACCACAATCAGGTCAGCGTACTGGGTGAAGGTCGCGAGAAAGAGTTCCTGGGTTGGGTCAATCCCAGCGCCAGCAAGTTCTCCATCACCCGTACCACCCTCTCTCACCTGATGAAGGGCAAACTCATCAACTTCACTACCACCACCAACGGTAGTGACCGCTCCATGGTGCCTATCGGCAACTATGAGCGGGTGATGCCGCTCGACATCCTGCCGACCCTGCTGCTGCGGGATCTGGTCTCCGGCGACACCGACAATGCGCAAGCACTCGGCTGTCTGGAACTGGATGAGGAAGATCTGGCGCTCTGTACCTTCGTCTGCCCCGGCAAGACCGAGTACGGCCCAGTCTTGCGTGAGTGCCTGACCAAGATCGAACTGGAAGGTTAAGCGATGAGTTTCAAGCAACTTCTTGAAAATATGGAACATCACTTCGAGCCGGGTGGCAAGTACGCCAAGTACTATGCCCTGTTCGAAGCGGCGTACACCCTGTTTTATACCCCGGGTTCCGTGACCCGCAATGCTGCCCACGTCCGTGATGCGATCGATCTGAAGCGCATGATGATCATGGTGTGGCTGGCCGTGTTCCCGGCCATGTTCTGGGGCATGTACAACGTCGGCAACCAATCCATCGCCGCCATCGCCCATCTGGGCACGGCTGCCGGTGCCGACACCTGGCAATACACCATCGCCACCCTGCTGGGTGCTTCGCTGGATCCGGCCGTCGCCGGTATCGGCAGCAAGATGCTGATCGGTGCTGCCCACTTCCTGCCAATCTACCTGACCGTGTTCCTGGTCGGTGGTTTCTGGGAAGTGCTGTTTGCCATGGTGCGCAAGCACGAGATCAACGAAGGCTTCTTCGTAACCTCCATCCTGTTCGCGCTGATCGTGCCGCCCGAGCTGCCCCTGTGGCAAGCTGCCCTGGGTATCACCTTCGGTGTGGTGCTGGCCAAGGAAGTGTTCGGTGGTACCGGCAAGAACTTCCTGAACCCGGCGCTGGCGGGTCGTGCCTTCCTGTTCTTCGCCTATCCGGGCCAGATCTCCGGTGATGCAGTCTGGGTTGCCGTCGACGGCTACTCGGGTGCCACCGCGCTGAGCCAGTGGGCCCAGGGCGGCCAGATGGCGCTGATCAACGGTGCCACCGGCCAGACCATCAGCTGGATGGACGCTTTCCTTGGCAACCTGCCCGGTTCCATCGGTGAAGTCTCCACCCTGATGATCCTCATCGGTGCGGCCATGATCGTCTACATGCGGATCGCCTCCTGGCGCATCATCGCCGGTGTGATGATCGGCATGGTTGCGACCTCCCTGCTGTTCAACGTCATCGGTTCCGATACCAACCCCATGTTCAACATGCCGTGGCACTGGCATCTGGTGCTGGGCGGCTTCGCCTTTGGTATGGCCTTCATGGCGACCGATCCGGTCTCCGCTGCCTTCACCAACAAGGGCAAGTGGTGGTATGGCGCCCTGATCGGGGTGATGGTGGTGCTGATCCGGGTGGTGAACCCCGCCTTCCCGGAAGGCATGATGCTGGCCATTCTGTTTGCCAACCTGTTTGCCCCCTTGTTTGACCATTTCGTGGCGCAGGCGAACATCAAGCGGAGGATCGCTCGTGGCGTTTAATAAAGACTCTACTGTCGGCACCCTCACCATAGTGACCGGTCTGTGCCTGGTCTGCTCCATCGTGGTCTCCGTGGCCGCCGTGGGACTGCGTCCAGCCCAGCTGGAAAATCGGGCGCTGGACAAGCAAAGCAACATTCTGTCCGTCGCCGGTGTCGACATCAGCAGCGTGGCCAAGCGCGATCTGGCCCAGCTGTACGGTGACAAGATTGAAGCGCGTCTGGTCGATTTGACTACCGGTGAGTTCGTTGACGGCGATGCCGACAACTTCGATACCAAGCTGGCGGCAAAAGACCCGGCCAAGAGCATTCGTCTGGCCCCGGCCGACGACAAGGCCGGTCTGCGTCAAATCTCCAAACTGATCCCGGTGTTCTTCGCGAAAGATGCCGAGGGCAAGGTCGACAACATCATCCTGCCGATCTACGGCCAGGGTCTGTGGTCCACCATGTACGCCTTCGTGGCGGTCGCGGCCGACGGCCAGACCATCAAGGGCATCACCTACTATGACCATGGTGAAACCCCGGGTCTGGGCGGCGAGATCGAAAATCCGGCCTGGCGCGAGCTGTTCGTCGGCAAGAAGCTGTTCGATCAGGATGGCATGCCGGCACTGCGGGTGATCAAGGGTCATGCTCCGGCTGGTTCCGAGCATGAGATCGACGGCCTGTCCGGTGCGACCCTGACCGGTAACGGCGTACAGCATACCTTCGACTTCTGGATGGGTCCCAAGGGCTTCGGTCCTTTCCTGGCCAAGGTTCGTGCAGGAGAAATCAACAATGGCTGACAAGAGCGAAATGAAAAAGTTGCTGTTGACGCCTGTGCTCGGCAACAACCCCATCGCACTGCAGGTGCTGGGGGTCTGTTCCGCGCTGGCCGTTACCAGCCAGATGAAGACGGCGTTCGTGATGACGCTGGCCGTTACCGCGGTCACCGCCTTCTCCAACCTGTTCATCTCCCTGATCCGCAACCAGATCCCGAACAGCGTGCGGATCATCGCCCAGATGGCGGTGATTGCCTCGCTGGTTATCGTGGTTGACCAGGTGCTCAAGGCGTATGCCTACGACATCTCCAAGCAGCTGTCGGTGTTCGTCGGCCTCATCATCACCAACTGTATCGTGATGGGTCGTGCCGAAGCCTATGCCATGAAGAGTGCCCCGCTGCCCTCCTTCCTGGACGGTATCGGCAACGGCCTGGGTTATGGCGCCGTGCTGCTGACCGTGGCCACCGTGCGTGAAATCCTGGGCTCCGGTACCTGGTTTGGCATCGAACTGCTGCCGCTGGTGAACAATGGTGGCTGGTATGTGCCCAACGGCCTGCTGCTGCTGCCGCCGAGTGCGTTCTTCATCATTGGTCTGATCATCTGGGGCGTACGCACCAAGGATCCCAAGCAGGTGGAGGCGAAGGATTAAGGTATGGAACACTATATCAGTCTGTTGATTCGCTCGATCTTCATCGAGAACCTGGCGCTCTCCTTCTTCTTGGGGATGTGTACCTTCCTGGCGGTGTCCAAGAAGGTCAAGACCGCCATGGGCCTGGGGATCGCCGTTATCGTGGTTCAGACCGTGGCCGTCCCGGCCAACAACCTGATCTACAACTACGTCCTCAAGGACGGTGCCCTGGTTTCCGGCCTGGACTTAAGCTTCCTGAGCTTCATCACCTTCATCGGGGTGATCGCGGCACTGGTGCAGATCCTGGAGATGGCGCTGGACAAGTATTTCCCGGCTCTCTACAACGCGCTCGGTATCTTCCTGCCGCTCATCACCGTGAACTGTGCCATCTTCGGTGGCGTCTCCTTCATGGTGCAGCGTGACTACAACTTCGTTGAGTCCGTGGTCTATGGCGTGGGTTCGGGTGCCGGCTGGATGCTTGCCATCGTCGCGATGGCGGGGATCCGCGAGAAGATGAAGTATTCCGATGTTCCGGAAGGTCTGCGTGGCCTCGGCATCACCTTCATCACCGCGGGTCTGATGGCGCTGGGCTTCATGTCCTTCTCTGGTATTTCCCTGTAATCGGAAAGGAAATATAGATGGAAATTATTCTGGGTGTGGTCATGTTCACCGTGATCCTGCTGGCCTTGGTGGCAGTCATTCTGTTCGCCAAGTCCAAGCTGGTGACCGCCGGTGACGTGACAATCAGCATCAACGGCGACCCGGCCAAGGCTGTGACCAGCCCGGCGGGTGGCAAGCTGCTCGGCGTGCTGGCCGGCAGCGGTATCTTCGTCTCCTCCGCCTGCGGCGGCGGCGGTTCCTGTGGTCAGTGCAAGGTACGGGTGAAATCCGGCGGTGGCGATATCCTGCCGACCGAGCTGGATCACATCAGCAAGGGCGAAGCCCGTCACGGCGAGCGTCTGGCCTGTCAGGTCACCGTTCGTTCCGACATGGACATCGAACTGCCGGAAGAGATCTTCGGGGTGAAGAAGTGGGACTGTACCGTCATCTCCAATGACAACAAGGCCACCTTCATCAAGGAGCTCAAGCTGCAGATCCCGGATGGCGAGAGCGTACCGTTCCGCGCCGGTGGTTATATCCAGATCGAAGCGCCGGCTCACCACGTGCAGTACAAGAACTTCGATATTCCCGAGGAGTATCGCGGTGACTGGGATCGCTTCAAGATCTTCGAGCTGGAGTCCAAGGTCAACGAGCCGATCATTCGTGCCTACTCCATGGCCAACTATCCGGAAGAGTTCGGCATCATCATGCTGAACGTGCGGATCGCGACCCCGCCGCCGAGCAACTGGACTGCCCCTCCCGGCCAGATGTCCTCCTACATCTTCAGCCTGAAGGCTGGCGACAAGGTGACCATCTCCGGTCCGTTCGGCGAGTTCTTCGCCAAGGACACCGATGCCGAGATGGTGTTCATCGGTGGTGGTGCCGGTATGGCGCCGATGCGTTCCCACATCTTCGATCAGCTGCGCCGTCTGAAGACCAAGCGCAAGATGAGCTTCTGGTACGGTGCCCGTTCCAAGCGCGAGATGTTCTATGTCGAAGACTTCGACATGCTGCAGGCCGAGAACGACAACTTCCAGTGGCACGTCGCCCTGTCTGATCCGCAACCGGAAGACAACTGGGACGGCTACACCGGCTTCATCCACAACGTGCTGTTCGAGAACTATCTCAAGAACCACGAGGCGCCGGAAGATTGCGAGTTCTACATGTGCGGGCCTCCCGTGATGAACGCTGCCGTCATCAACATGCTGAAAAACCTCGGTGTTGAAGACGAAAACATCCTGCTGGATGACTTTGGTGGTTAATCAATGCACAGTGTTGTAAAGACCTGGCTAGCCTTCGGGCTAGCCTTTTTCTTGACTGGGTGCGGTCAGGAACAAACGGTCCAATCGAAGCCGGAGATCCACATCACCGGCAGCACCATGGGTACCTATTACTCCATCAAGGTGGCGGACAGCGTCATCACGGATCCCGCCAAGTTCCAGGCCGAAGTCGATGTGCTGCTGGAGCGGGTCAACGATCAGATGTCGACCTACCGCCCGGATTCCGAGCTGTCGCGCTTCAACCAGCATCGCGGCTCGACGCCGGTGGTGGTCTCCCGCGATACCGCGCGGGTGGTGACCGAGGCCATTCACATTGGCCGTGAGAGCCGCGGGGCGCTGGACGTCACCGTCGGCCCCTTGGTCAATCTGTGGGGCTTCGGGCCCGATGCGCGCCCGACCAAGACGCCGTCCGACGAGCTGATCACCCAGACTCGCCAGAAGACCGGACTCGGCAACCTGCACGTGATCACCTCGGCCGATGCCGATACCTTGCAAAAGGACATCCCGGATCTCTACGTGGATCTCTCCGCCATCGCCAAGGGCTTTGGGGTCGACAAGGTGGCCGAGTATCTGGAGTCCATGGGCTCGCGCAACTATCTGGTGGAGATCGGCGGTGAGCTGCGGATCAACGGCGTCAACGGCAAGGGGCACCCCTGGCGCGTTGCCATCGAGAAGCCGACCGCCAACGCCGGTTCGGTGCAGGAAGTGATCGTGGCCGGTGACAACGGGGTGGCGACCTCGGGCGAGTACCGCAACTATTACGAGCTGGACGGCAAGCGATTCTCCCACACCATCGATCCCATGACCGGCAAGCCGATCCAGCATCGGATGGTGTCGGTGACCGTCATTCACCCCTCCTGCATGACCGCAGACGGGCTGGCGACCGTGTTCATGGTGCTCGGGCCCGAGAAGAGCCTGGCTTATGCCAAGGAGCGGGGTTTGGCTATCTTCGTGATCACCAAGACGGATGATGGCTTCGAGGAGTCCTACTCCGATGCCTTCAAACAGTATCTGGTTAGAAAATAAGGGGCGGTAACATGCAGATTTTTTTGATCACCTTCGGGGTATTTCTGGCGGTAGTGGTGGCCATGGCCATCGGTTACATCTTCCAGAAGAAGACCATCTCCGGCTCCTGCGGCGGGCTCGGCAGCATAGGTATCGAAAAAGAGTGTGATTGCCCGGAACCCTGTGACAACCGCAAGAAGAAGATGGCCAAGGAAGAGGCCCGTCGCAAGATGCTGGCGGAGAACCGGATCATCTGAGCGGACAGGGCGCCGAGTCGTACTCGCTCCCGTGCCGGATAACCGACGGGCTGACCTGATGGTCAGCCCGTTTTTTTGCAAAAGACTCAGTAGTCGTATTGCTGGCAGGCTTTCTTTTTGAACTCGGCCCGCCAGCGTGCCAGCTCTTCCCGGGTGCCCAGCTCGTCGCCCTGTTTGATGGCCTGTTCCAGCGCCGCGATGCGGTCATACAGCCAGCTGCATTCGGCGGTCGGGTTGTCCTTGCTGCTGCCCGGCTGTGCCAGCAGGCAGAGCCCCAATCCCAGCCAACCTATCTTCATCTCACCCTCCTTGCATGATGCGCTAACCAATGGTGCCTCAAGAGTCTATATCCGACCCTCATTTCATGCCGATGGCAGAAATGGCAGCACTGGGTTAGCATAGGCAGGTTGCCTGTTTATTCGTACAGTAGTATGCGCAAGATCATTCACATCGACATGGACTGCTTCTATGCCGCGGTAGAGATGCGGGACAACCCGGCCCTGCGCGAGGTGCCGCTGGCCATCGGCGGCTCGGCGGACAGGCGCGGCGTCATCTCGACCTGCAACTATGTGGCGCGCCGCTTCGGGGTGCGCTCCGCCATGCCGAGCGCCTTGGCACGCAAGCTCTGCCCGCCGCTGGTGCTCATTCCCGGCCGGATGGCGGTCTACAAGGAGGTTTCCCGCCAGCTGCGGGCCATCTTCCTGCGCTACACCGAGCAGGTGGAGCCGCTCTCCCTCGATGAAGCCTATCTCGATGTGACGATGAGCCCCTGTTGTGGCGGCAGTGCCACTCTGATGGCCCGCGAGATCCGCGCCGCGATCAACACCGAGCTGGGGTTGACCGCCTCAGCGGGGGTGGCGCCGAACAAGTTTCTGGCCAAGCTCGCCTCCGAGCAGCGCAAGCCGGACGGCCTGTTCGTGCTCCGCCCGCAGGAGGTGGATGAGTTCGTGCGCCAGCTGCCGCTTGGCAAGTTGCCCGGCATCGGTCGCAAGACCGCGGACCGGCTGGAGTCGCTCGGCCTTTACTCCTGCGAAGATGCCCGCCAGCTCGGCAACGAGGAGCTGATCGCCCGTTTCGGCAAGCTCGGGGAGATGCTGGCTGGGCGGATCTGGGGCCACGACGAGCAGCCGGTGCAGGCACAGCGGGTGCGCAAGACCATCGGGGTGGAGACGACGCTCGCCAGCGACGTGCTGGATGAGGCCGCCTGCTGGCAGGTGCTCCGCCAGCTCATCCCCGAGCTGGAGCAACGGTTCTCGGTCAGCCATGGCAGGGAGCAGCTGATGGGGCAGGGGATCAAGCTCAAGTTCGCCGATTTTCAGCAGACCACCGTCTACCGGCGCGGCGGTTACCAGCCGGAGCGGTTTCACGATCTGCTGCACGAAGGCTTGCTGCGGGCGCAGGGCAAACCCATTCGGCTACTGGGATTGGTGGTCGGCCTGCCCGCAGCCGGCGAAGTGAACCAACTTGCCCTGGATTTAGCGTGATAAGGTTAAGTTTTTGTTTCTAAAACCGATACACTGATCATATCTGTAAAAAGCTAGGAAATGGTGGCATGAGTTCTCTTTCTGTTCAGGGGCGGATCACCCTGATCGCCGGTTGTTGTTTGTTGGCCAGTGCCGGAGCCTTGGTGGCCTCTTCCCTCTTCAGTGCTGCCAACATGCAGGATCAGGTGCTGACTTCCACCACGGCGGAAGCCCAGAGTGCGGCCGAAAACTGGATGAAGGCGATGGGCTCCGAGCAGGCGGCCAAGGTGACCAGCTATCTGGACGAGGCCTACTTCCGGGCCACTCTGCTGGGACAGGGGATCCTGTTCCAGCGCAAGAATGCGGCCGACAACTTCGGCTCCTCCGAAACGCTGCGTACCGCCGTCAATCAGCAGCTGCACGACGCGGCCGCCTCCTCTGACAACCTGCTCGGGGTCTATGCGGTGTTCGAGCCGGATCAGCTCGACGGTGAAGACAGCAATTATCACGGCTCCAGTGCGCTGGGCTCCAACGATCAGGGCCGCTTCTCCACCTATTGGGCGCGGGTCGACGGCAAGATAGAACCCGAGGTACAAAACGAATCCGTGCTGGCGGACGAGAGTCCGACGGCGGCCGGCGGGGTGGAGAACGAGTGGTATCGCTGCAGCATCCGCAGCAAGGCGCTCTGCCTGCTGGAACCCTATCTCGATGATGTGGGCTCGCAGAAGGTGTTGATGACCTCGGTGACCGTGCCCCTGCTGGAGCAAGAGAAGCTGCTCGGCATGGTCGGCGTCGATATCTCGCTGACCGCCCTGCAAAGCCTGGTCAAGGAGATGGATCAGGAGCTCTACAAGGGGCAGGGGAAGGTGCTGCTGGTCAGCAGCCAGGGCCGTGTCGCCGGCGTGGATGGCTTTGACGTCACTCTGGGCAGCCCGCTCGGCCAGCAGTATCAGACCCTGGCCGGCGAGCTGCAGGGCTGGCTGGGTCAGGGACAGGTCAGCAGCCGCTGGAGCCCTGACGGCACCCTGTTGCAGACCTTCGTGCCGGTCAAGATGCGGGGCACCGAGCAGAAATGGGGCATCTACATCGAACTGCCGCGCAGCGTGGTGCTGGCGTCGGCTCTCCAGCTGCAGGACGATCTCTCCGGTCAGGCCAGCCGCAGCGTGATGACCCAGCTGCTCATTGGCGGCCTCATCTCGGCGGTCGCGCTGATCTGCATCTGGCTGATGGCCCACCAGATAGTGGCCCCCATCCGCGCCGTGGTGGCCCGCCTCAAGGACATCGCCAGCGGCGAGGGGGACCTCACCCAGCGCATCGAGCTGCGCCGTGACGACGAGATTGGCGAGCTGGCCAAGTGGTTCAACAGCTTCCTCAACAAACTGCAGAGCACCATCAGCCAGGTCATCGATACCGTCGCCGGCACCCGTGCCAGCGCCGAACAGGCCGCCAGCGTTGCCGAGCGCACCAGCGCCGGCATGCAGGCCCAGTATCAGGAGGTGGATCTGGTGGCGACCGCGTTCGAGGAGCTGAGCGCCACCGCCTTGCAGGTAGCGGGCAATGCCAATTCGGCGGTGGCCGCGGCCAACCAGGCCGATACGGCGGCGCAGGAGGGCAAGTACGTGGTGGCGGATACCCAGGAGGCGATGCGCAAGCTGATGGCGGTGATCAGCGACGCCAAGCCGGTGGTGGAGCATCTGTCGGCCAACAGCGAGAACATCAACGACATCTTGGTGGTGATCCAGGGGATCGCCGAGCAGACCAACCTGCTGGCGCTCAACGCCGCCATCGAGGCGGCGCGGGCCGGTGAGCAGGGCCGTGGCTTTGCGGTGGTGGCGGATGAGGTGCGCAATCTGGCGGGTCGCACCCAGAACGCCATCGTCGAGATCCAGACCCTCATCGGCCAGCTGCAGTCCGGTACCGAGGCCGTGGTGAAGGCGATCATGACCGGCCACAGCCAGGCGGATCTGACGCTCACCAAGGTGGACCTGTCGGTCAGCGTGCTGGAGCAGATCATCCACGCGGTGGCGACCATCCATCAGATGAACGAGCAGATTGCCAGGGCGGCGCAGGAGCAGAGCGGGGTGGCGGACGAGATCAATCGCAACGTCAGCAACATTCGCGATGTGAGCCACACCATCCGCGCCGAGGCGGCCAGCTCCGCCGAAAACGGTCGCGAGTTGTCGGCACTGGCCGACAAGCAGCAGCAACTGGTGGGGCAGTTCAAGGTATAAGGATAAGAAAAAAGGCGCCATCCAACCGGAGGCGCCAAACACATTCAGATGACAGACTGGGTTAAATCGGTCCGATTTAAACCCCTCTTCCCGCAGAGGAAGAAACACAACACCACAATCGCAGTCCAGTGACTCACAAAAATCACATGTAAACCAACATGGAAGAGAAAAAGTGAGCCATATGACAACGGATTGCGAAGCGAATTATGTTTATTCACTGGTCGACCCGCAACCGACAAATTATAATGCGGCCCATTAGAAAAACTCATCGTCGGCTGGTCTCATGTCTCGTCGTTTACCCCCGCTCAATGCACTGAAAGCATTCGAAGCCGCGGCTCGTCATTTAAGCTTCACCCGGGCTGCGGAAGAGCTTTTCGTGACCCAGGCTGCCATCAGTCACCAGATCAAGGCGCTGGAAGAGTACCTCGGCATCAAGCTGTTTCGCCGCAAGAACCGCTCCCTGCTGTTGACCGAGGAGGGGCAGGGCTACTTCCTCGACATCAAGGACATCTTCACCTCCATCTCGGAGGCGACCGACAAGCTGCTGGCGCGCAGCGCCAAGGGGGCGCTCACCGTCTCTTTGCAGCCGAGTTTCGCCATCCAGTGGCTGGTGCCGCGGCTGGTCAAGTTCAGTGAGCGCCACCCCGACATCGATGTACGGATCAAGGCGGTGGACATGGACGAGGGCTCGCTCACCGACGATGTGGACGTGGCCATCTATTACGGCCGTGGCAACTGGCCTGGGCTGCGTGCCGACAAGCTGCACACCGAGTATCTGATCCCGGTCTGTTCGCCGTTGCTGCTGACCGGTCCCAAGCCGCTGCGTACCCCGGACGATCTGACCCGCCACACCCTGCTGCACGACACCTCCCGCCGCGACTGGAAGGCCTGGTTTCGCCAGCTCGACATCGATGCGCCCAACGTCAATCAGGGGCCCATCTTCAGCCACTCCACCATGGTGATCCAGGCGGCCATTCACGGCCAGGGGGTGGCCCTTGGCCACAGCGTGCTGGCCCAGCCCGAAATAGAGGCTGGCCGCCTCATCTGCCCGTTCGAGCAGGTGCTGGTGAGCAAGAACGCCTTCTATCTGGTGTGCCAGGAGCAGCAGTCCGATCAGGGCAAGATAGTGGCCTTCCGCGACTGGATGCTGGAGCTGGTGGAGCAGGAGGAGGCCCGTCGCCGGGCACGGCTGGCCGATGCCTGAGGTGATCCGGGAGGGGGTTGTCGATGCCCCCGTCCGCATTCTGCTGGCCCACGGCGCCGGTGCGGGCATGGAGCACGCCTTTCTGGCCGAGCTGTCACGCTTGCTGGCCGGGCCGGACATCGAGGTGGTGCGCTTCAACTTCCCCTACATGAGCAAGCGCGCGCTGGATGGCAAACGCAGACCGCCGGACAGGCAACCCGTGCTGCTGGCGCACTGGCGCCAGATGGCGAAGGAGTTTGCGCATCCCCGGCTGTTTCTGGCCGGCAAGTCGATGGGCGGGCGGATGGCGGCCGAACTCTATCAGGATGGCGAGGACGAGATGAATGCTGCAGGATTGCTCATTCTCGGGTATCCTTTCCACCCCCCGGCCAACCCCGACCGCTGGCGGGGTGACGTGCTCAAGCAGATCAAGACGCCGACCCTGCTGTTGCAGGGGGAGCGCGATACTTTCGGCACCCGTGCCGAACTGGCTGATTTTCCCTTCTCACCCGCCGTATCGGTCCATTGGCTGACCGATGGTGATCATGGCTTCAAACCGCGCAAGAGCAGCGGGGTGAGCGAGCAGGATAACCTGCGGCAGGCGGCCGGGCAGATCAAGAACTTCATTGCGACCATCCCGACGCGAACGTGAGGATGGGAAGCGAAACGACGAGGAGGCAAGGGATGCAATTCCATCGACATTGGCTGGTGCTGGCGGGTGTGTTCGGCCTGACGGCAACCCTGCTGGGGGCCTACGGTGCCCATGGTCTGGCGGCCAGCGGGATCGAGCCTTCGCGTCTGGCGGCGTTCAATACCGCCGTGCAGTATCAGTTTTTCCACGCCCTGGCCCTGCTGGTGCTGGGGTGGTGCGGTGTGCGCAGCAAGGTCATCACCTTTGCTGGCACCGCCTTCGTGCTGGGGATCCTGGGATTCTCCGGCAGTATTTATGCCATGGTGCTGCTCGGCAGCAAGGGGCTGGGGCTGATTACCCCGGCCGGTGGCCTCTGTTTTATGTTGGGATGGGCGGCTCTGATATGGGCTGGCTGTCGTCTTGGAGGAAAAAATGAATAATCTGCTGCTTTATTGCCGCCCCGGTTTTGAGAAAGAGGCGGCGGCAGAGATCACCGAGCGTGCCAGTAACATGCAGTGCTACGGTTTCGCCCGGGTCAAGGACGACAGTGGTTACGTGATATTTGAGCTGTATGACGAGGAGCAGGCCGATCTGCTGGCGCGCAAGTTGCCGTTCCGCGAGCTCATCTTCATTCGCCAGATGCTGGTGGTAACCCATGAGCTGAAGGATCTGGATCTGTCGGATCGCATCACCCCCATCCTGGAGGCGACCCAGGGTTACGCCATCTGCGGCGATCTGCGGGTGGAAACCGCCGATACCAACGAGGCAAAAGAGCTGTCGGCGTTCTGCCGCAAGTTCACCGTGCCGCTGCGCCAGGCGCTGCGCGGCAACGAGTTGCTGACCAAGAAGGAGACCCCGCACCGGCCGGTGTTCCACGCCTTCTTCCTGGCCAATGACCACGTGTTGCTGGGTTACTCCTACTCCTTCAACAACTCCGAATTCCACATGGGCATCCCGCGTCTGCGCTGCCCGGCCGATGCCCCGAGCCGCTCCAGCCTCAAGCTGGAAGAGGCCTTTTACGTGTTCGTGCCGCGGGAAGAGTGGGACCTGCGCCTCACCTCCGGCATGAAGGCCGTCGATCTGGGCGCCTGCCCGGGTGGCTGGACCTATCAGCTGGTACGTCGCGGCATGATGGTGACGGCGGTGGACAACGGCATGATGGCCCAGTCCCTGATGGATACCGGTCAGGTCAAGCACATCCGCGACGATGGTTTCGTGTGGCGTCCGAGCAAGAAGAACACCTATTGGCTGGTGTGCGACATGGTGGACAAGCCGGCGCGGGTCACCCACATGATCGCTGACTGGTTCCGGGAGAGCGATTGCCAGGAGGCGATGTTCAACCTCAAGCTGCCGATGAAGAAGCGCTACGCTGAGGCTGTGCACAACATCGAGGTGCTGCGCGAGCTGCTCAGGGAGATCGACAACGCTTTCGTGATCCAGGCCAAGCAGCTCTATCACGATCGCGAAGAGATCACGGTGCACGTCTACAACAAGTACTGGGTTTCCAAGCTCTCCGCCAAGGAGTAATTGCTGGCGGTGAGCCACTGACCACAAGGCCGACAACCCACGGGTTGTCGGTCTTGTCGTTTCTGCGTCATCAGAAACGGTAATCGAAACGCAGCGAGGATTCGCCGTCGGTGAGCTTGAGTTCAATGTCGAGCGGTATGGTGCGATCGGTCGGGCTGAACTCCAGCTTCACCCCGTTGCCGCGCAGCTTGATGGAAGTGTTCATGCCGGCGGTCTTGAACTTGATCCTGGGTTTGTGCTGCTCGAAGGAGAGGCTCACGCTCTTCTCGGCGGTCAGGTTCAGTTTCTGATAGGGAGTGACCTGGCTGTTGCCATCGCTGTCGGTCACGACATCCATCCCGAAGGAGAGCGGTTTGGGTGCCTTGAGCAGGTCGTTGGTATCCACGTTGGAGCGCCAGACCTGGCTGGCCTGCTGGGAAGAGGGGGGCAATTGCGGCCAGGCATTCTCGACCGGTCTGTCTACTGCCATGACGTTGCTGCTGATGAGCAGCAGGGTAACGATAGCGCGCATAATGGATCTCCTTATCCCTTATCTATTGAACATAGTAGCCAATCGACAAAGGGGGGAGAGCACCGCGAGATAAAACAAAGGGAGCTGAAGCTCCCTTTTAAAATCAATATCTTGGGTGTGATTACAAACGATCGATGATGGATTTGGTGAACTCGCTGGTGGAGGCGGTACCCCCCAGATCCCGGGTCACCCGGTCGCCGGATTCGATGGTGGCGCGCACTGCCTCACGGATCCGTTCGGCCTTGTTCTGCATGCCCAGATACTCCAGCATCTGGATGGAGGCGAGGATCACCGAAGTCGGGTTGGCGATGTTCTTGCCGGCGATATCCGGCGCCGAGCCGTGCACCGCTTCGAAGATGGCGGCGCCATCGCCGATGTTGGCACCGGGCGCCATCCCTAAGCCCCCCACCAGACCGGCACACAGATCCGACAGGATGTCGCCGAACAGATTGGTGGTGACCATGACATCGAAGCGCTCCGGGTACATCACCAGGTTCATGCAGGCGGCATCGACGATCATCTCTTCGCTCTGGATGTCCGGGTAGCGGCTGGCCACTTCACGGGCCACTTCCAGGAACAGGCCGGAGGTGGACTTGAGGATGTTGGCCTTGTGGATGATGGTGACTTTCTTGCGCCCTTCCTGGCGCGCCAGCTCGAAGGCGAACTTGACGATGCGTTCCGCCCCTTCGCGAGTGATGATGCTCATCGCCTCGGCGCTCTTGTTGTCGTCGCTGCGCTTCTGACCGGCACCCGAATACATACCTTCGGTGTTCTCGCGCACCGTGATGATGTCGATGTTGTCGTAACGGCTGCGGGTACCCTTGAAGGAGAGCACCGGGCGGACGTTGGCGTAGAGGTTGAATTTCTTGCGCAGGGAGACGTTGATGGAGGTGAAGCCACCGCCGACCGGGGTGGTGAGCGGACCCTTCAGGCTGACCTTGTTCTTCTCGATGAGATCCAGCGTCGCCTGGGGCAGCAGCTCGCCGTGCTTCTCCAGCGCCACCAGGCCGGCGTCCGCGTATTCGTATTCGAAGTCACAACCGGCGTGGGTCAGGATCTGGATGGCGGATTCGATGATGCTGGGGCCGATGCCGTCGCCCGGGATGACGGTAATTTTTCTTTTTGACATGAGACGTATCCACTTCTAGGGAACAGAGGGGGAGGATTCGGCGGTTTTATACCATTTCTACACCTAACCCTCCATGTTTCTTTACATTCTATCTGTTTTTGTCAACAGCGAGAGTGAGTCCGGTCATGCTTGGCGGTTTCGCTTGCTCAGGCTTCGGGAGCCGGTGGATAGCGGATCTCCCGCAGGTTGAAGCCGAGCGGAATGTCCCGCTGCAGCCGCACCAGCCGTTGGGCCAGCAGGGCCTCATCCTGGTGCTGGCGCAGCTTGAGCAGCGCCTTGGCGGCGTCTTCCTGCTGGCAGGCCGCCAGCAGGCTGGCCAGATCGCCGTATTGCTGCAGCAACTGGGTAGCGGTCTTGGGGCCGATGCCGAGTACCCCCTTGATGTTGGAGCCGCTGATGCCGGTTAGAGCCCAGAAATCCACCAGTTGCGTCGGCGCCACCCCGTACTGCTGCTCGACGAAGGTGGCATCCAGCCAGCGCTTGTTGAAGTAATCGCGGATCTGGATCTGCGGGCAGATGAGCTGGCAGAACCCCTTGTCGGTGGAGATGATGGTGGCTCTGGCTCCGTGCTGGGCAATGCCGCTGGCCAGGGTGGCGATGAGATCATCCGCCTCGTTGGTCTGGGAGAGTAGGGCATCCACGCCGCACTCCCAGAAGGCATCCTGCAGCTCGTTCAACCCCTCGCGCAGCTCGGCCGGCATGGGGGTTCGCCCCTCCTTGTAGGCCGGATAGACCTCCTTGCGCCAGCTGTGAACCTCGCCGTCGAACACCGCGATGACGTGGGTCGGCTCGCTGGCGGCCAGCAGCTTGCGGCAGGTGTTGATGAGGTTGGCACGGGTGGCGATCAACGCCTGGGCCGGGGTCAGCGCCTGCTGGGTCTGAACCGCGTGCAGCCGGCGAATGAGATTGAGGGCATCGATGATGAGCAGGTGTGGCCTTGGGTTTGACATGGGGCACTCTTGGCAGTCGGGACGCCCCATTGTAACAAACCAGCGGGCTCGATGGGGGATTGATGGCCGCGGGCATTCCCTGCGACAAAAAAGGGGCGCCATGCGCCCCTCGTTTCAGCTGTGCTGCCCGTCAGCGCACGATTTCGTAGCAGGGCACATACTGGCTGCCCGGCAGCTTCATGCGCTGCTGCTTGACGAAGCTCTCCAGCAGCTTGTCCATCAGGTGCATCAGCTCCTTGTCGCCGTGCAGCTTGAAGGGACCCTTCTTCTCGATGGCGCGGATGCCCCCTTCCTTGACGTTGCCGGCGACGATGCCGGAGAAGGCACGGCGCAGGTTGGCCGCCAGCAACTGGGGCGGCTGATTGCGGTGCAGGTCCAGGCTGGCCATGTTGGCGTGATCCGGCTCGAACGGTAGCTGGAACTCCGGCTCGATCTTGAGCGACCAGTTGAAGGAGTAGGCATCGCCGACCGATTTGCGGTATTCGCGGATCTTCGGCATCGCCTCTTTCATGACCCGGGCCACTTCCGGGGCATCGCCGACGATGATCCGGTAGAGGCTGGTGGCCGGTTCGCCCAGGGTCGCCTTGACGAAGTCGTCGATGGCGCGGAAGTAATCGGCGCTCTCCTTCGGACCGGTCAGGATGATCGGCATGGGCTGCCGCTCGTTGGCCGGGTGCATCATGATGCCGAGCAGGTAGAGCAGCTCTTCGGCGGTACCGACCCCGCCCGGGAAGATGATGATGCCGTGGCCAAGGCGCACGAAGGCCTCCAGCCGCTTCTCGATGTCCGGCAGGATCACCAGCTCGTTGACGATGGGGTTGGGCGGCTCGGCGGCGATGATGGAAGGCTCGGTGAGGCCGATGTAGCGGCCGTTGCGTACCCGCTGCTTGGCGTGGCCGACGGCGGCGCCCTTCATCGGCCCCTCCATGGCACCCGGGCCGCAGCCGGTGCAGATGTTGAGCTCACGCAGGCCCAGCTCGCTGCCCACCGCGCGGGTGTACTGGTACTCGATCTCGTTGATGGAGTGACCGCCCCAGCAGACCACCAGATTGGGGTCGGCGCCCGGCAGGATCGCCTTGGCGTTGCGCAGGATGGCGAACACCACGTTGGAGATGTGGGTGGAGCTGGTCAGGTTGACCAGCCGGTTCGACTCCAGCTGGGTCGACACGTAGAGGATGTCGCGCAGGACGGAGAACAGGTGCTCCTGAATGCCGCGGATGATCTCGCCATCGACGAAGGCGTGCTCGGGGGCGTTGAACAGTTCGAGCTTGACCCCGCGCTCGCGCCGGATCACATGAATATCGAAGGATTTGAAGCGCTCCAGTATCTCTTTGGAGCTGTCGGTATGGCTGCCGGAGTTGAGTACCGCCAGCGAGCAGTTGCGAAACAGTTGATAGATATCGCTGGAGGCGGTTTGCTTGAGGCGGTCCACCTCGAGCTGGGACAGCAAGTCCATGCTGCCGACTGGATTGATGTGCGTAATCATAGGTTCCCCTTTCACTCGCTTGTTATCGTTGTGCTTTTCCCTGGGGAGAAAACGGGATGCCCTGTGGCATCCCTTGAATTTGATAGTAGATGTAAGCGGTGGGGCAGGGGAATAGGGGGAAAGTGCGTTTGCTGCTTTTTTAGTCGCCGATCAGGCCAGATTGACCTGATCCCGACCCGAGTTCTTGGAGCTGTAGAGGGCCTTGTCGGCCCGCTCGAACGCGTCCGTGGTGTGATCCCCTTCCCTAAACAGGGTGGCACCGATGGAGATGGTGATCTCGACTCTGGCATCGCGAAAGCGGAACGGAATGCTCTTGATGGTCTGGCGCAAGGTCTCCAGCGGCTTCTGGAACTTGTCAGGGTTGATGTTCGGCAGCAGCACCACGAACTCCTCGCCGCCGAAGCGGGCGATGAAGTCGGTGTCGCGCAGGGCACCCTGCAGCGCCTTGGCCACCACCTTCAACGCCTTGTCACCGGCCATGTGGCCGTAGTTGTCGTTGATGTGCTTGAAGTGGTCGATGTCGATGATGGCCAGGCACAGCGGCGTGTTGTAACGCAGCCAGCGCTTGTATTCGAGCTCGAGCCGCTCGTCGAGGGCTGCCCGGTTGTGCACCTGGGTCAGGCTGTCGAGGAACAGCTTGTGTTTCTGGATGGTGAGCCGCTTCTTGTATTCGGCGGTCTCCTTCTTCATCAGCCGCAGCTTGGCCTCCATGGTGGAGAGGCGGGTCAGCAGATGGCGCTCGCGGGCGGCCATGGCCTCCCTGTCCTGCAGCAGCAGGTTGATGGCCCCCATGTGGCCGGAGATGGCCCCCTTGAGGTCATCAATGGTGTCATGGCTGGCCAGGGTATGGTCGATGGCCTTCAGCTCCCTGTCGATGGCCTTGCGGGTATCCAGGGTGGCGCTTTGCAGGGCGCGCCCCTCGTCGAGGGATTCGGTGAAGCTGAAGTGGACTGCAGAGAGGCTCTCGTTGAGGGTGCTGAGAAACGCCTGGGAGGCTTTGCGCTCCTCGCGGGTGCCCTCGATGATGAGCTCGATCACCTGCAGGCAGATCTCCGCCAGCAGGGGAGGGGTGATGCCATTGAGTAGCTGGCGGCGAATGTCCGCCAGACTCTCGCCGACGGCGCCGGCAAAGTCGAGTTCGGTGATGAGGCGCTGCAGCTCGTCGGCGATGTGGGCGTGCACCTTGACGTCAAAGGGGGCGCCCGGCTCCGGCGCGGCTAGGTCGGTGACCGTTTCTGCCTGGTTGCCGGCGGGCGTGCTCTGGGCCAGCAGGGGCTGGGTGGGCAACAGCTGGATCTTGATGGCCTGCTGGTAGAACTCCAGCAGCCGGATCACCTTCTTCTGGTGATCGCCGATGCCATAGCCATCCGGGCTTGCCAGAAACTCCTTGAGGGATTTGCGGGTCTCCTCCGGGAAGCCCTTGAGAGCCTTGAGCTGTTTGCTGCCGAGCTCGATGGCGGACTTGGTCAGGGAGATGGACTCTTCCAGCGCATTGCCGTGCTGCTGCAGCAGCTTCTCGATGACGGCGAGGTCGGCATCGAGGGAGGAGAGCGGCGGGTTGCCATCGAGTTTCTGCTTGAGCTTGGCGAGCTTGTTGTCCAGCTCGCGATCGTGGCCGCGACAGGCCTGCATCAGCTTGGCTATGAACTGGATGCTGCGGGCGCGTTCGGTGTCGGAGAAAGAGACGACGCCGTCCAGCTCCAGCTGCTTTTGCTGAAGGGATTCCCTGAGTCTGGCCAATTGTCCGGCTACGGCAGCGATATCATTCATTATTCAGGTCGCCCTGTTGTCATTATCGTTGTTGTGTTGGATAGCAACAGCGGTCGAACCCAGTTCCAGACCCAGTTGATTATCTATTTGTCATTGATCAACCGGCGCTTTCGTCCGTGAAAGTCGAAGCCAATTAACCCATTGCTTTTCATGAGAAGAATTTACTTTTACCAGTCCCTTGTCAATTGCCATCAAGCAGCATTGCCACACATCCCCATTAAAAAATGCGGCCTGCTGGCAATCGATGGCGGCCAGCTCCAGCCAGACGCTTTGCTGGTGTTTTTCGCTGAGCTGAATGGCTCCTGCCAGGGCCAGATAACAGAGGTCGAACAGGCCGTGATGATCGAGGGCGGTGGCCGCCTTGGGCAGGAAGGGGTGGCTGACGATGCCGAGGCTGATGTGGCGATCGAGCGGGTGCTGGCAGGGGAATTCGGCCAGTGCCGCGAGCAGTTCGCGGGCCAGTTGGTGCAGGTCTTCCACATGGCGCTGGGGCACCACATAGAGCAGGTGGCCTTCGCGCAGGTCGTAGATGCGGCCATCCTGCGGGGTGAGGCCGTTGACGTAGGCGCCGAAGGCCTGCTCTATCTCGCGGCTAACCTGATAACCGTGCTGTTCCAGGCTGTTGACCAGGAAGGGCACCCGAAACAGCAGGTAGTGCAGCTTGTCGTCGAACTCGCTGGTGGGCAGCTCGCTTAAATACCAGCGCTCGGATTTTTGCTGGCGCTTGGCCATCTCCCGCGGCCAGCGGCTCATCAGTCGCTGCCAGTTGGCCAGCCCGGTGCGTGGTTCGAGCAGCAGCGCCTCGCCCAGCTGTTTGCCCTGCAGACGGGCGACCCGCAGCTTGAGCCAGAGGGTGAAAAACAAATAGATGAACAGAGTCAGCAACAGACCGGTCACCACGCTCGACCAGAGGTAGCGATCCTGCTGATGCTTGCTGGTGCTCAGCTGTTGCTGCAGCTCCTTGATCTGCTGCTCCCGCTCCACCTGGGCGTAGTTGTCGCGGATCGCCTCCTGCTCCAGATCGACCTGCTGCTGGCGGACCTGTTCGCTGCGCTGGTGGAAATTCTTGTAGCTGTCCAGCGCCTGCTGCAGATAGCCCTTCTGCTCGTAGGCCGCCGAGAGCAGGCGGAAGATCTCAAACTGGCGCTGGGCGTCGCCGATCTGGTTGGCCAGTGCCAGCGCGTTTTCCAGCTGCAGGATGGCGATGCCCGCCTCCTTCTGCTTGAGATGCAGCTCACCCAGCAGCAGCAGGGTATCGATCAGCGGCTCCTTGTCGTCCCCCAGCTCGTGGGACTGGCGGGCCGCGGTGAGGTAGTTGCGGGCCAGGGTCAGGTTGCCGGTTTCCAGATAGGTTTTGCCTATCTCGTACTTGAGATGGGCGATGCGGGTGCGGTTGTTGCCCTCGTCCAGCAGATCCAGGGCATTGAAGAAGTAGACCAGCGCCATGTTCATCTCGCCCTGTTCCCGGTTGAGGCGGGCCAGCACGATGAGGGCGTCGCTCAGCAGGGAGGGATTGCCGAGGGCATGGAAGTAGTTGGCCGCCTCGTTGGCGTATTGCAGTGCCTTCTGCGGCTCCTGTTCCTCCTGATAGAGGTTCACTATCTGGTTCGACAGCAGGCCGAGGAACAGCGGATCCTGCAACCCTCTGGCCTGCTGCTGGGCATCGATGTAGTCGCCCAGCGAGAGCTGGGGCTGCTTGAGGGCGTGGTAGAGGTCGCCGCTCACCGCGCTGACCCAGGCGCTGGCCAGCGGATTCGTGGTCTGATCCGCCCAGCGGCGGGCTTCGGCCAGCTGGCGCTTGGCCTCGTCGAACTGGTGCGCCTCTATGCTGGCGTTGGTGCGCAGCAGCCGGCTGTACACCTGCAACTGGCTCTCTTTCAGGCTGGGGGTGCTGAGCAGGGTCTCCAGCTGGCCGAGCAGGCCGCCGCTGGCGCCGTGGGAGCGCTCCTGCAGGTTCTGGCTGCGGATCTTCAGATAGAGGCCGTGGGCCTGCAGCTCCAGTTGCTGCTCCTTGGCCGCCATGGCGATGCCCTGATCGAGGGATTTCTGCGCCGCCTGGAACTGGCCAAGCTGCAGCAGACACTCCCCCTTGAGCAGGTGGGCACCGGTGGCCTGGGCGGCGGTGCCATAGCTCAGCAGCGGCTCTCGATAGCCGTACTCCTGGCGATTGCTGATGATTTGCTTGGGATTATTGGCCGTGCGGGTGAGGAAGGCGGAGGTGATCTGCACGCATCTGGCGGGATCGGTCAACACCAGGGTCTGGGCCTGTTGCAGGTCGATGGACAACTGCTCCTTGGCCAGATCCAGATCAGGAGCCGACAGGGAGGACATCATCATTGCCAGAAAAAACAGTTGATTCATTGGATTAAGGGCAGCACGGGAGTGAGGGCATGTTATCCAAGCCCGCCCCCGTGCGTCCAGAGTTTACTGACAGATTGCGCGCCGACCCGGCGATCCGGGCCATGGCAGCGCTGCAGGCCCGGCGGGGTGGCGGATTATTGCCGGATCAGGCGCAGGTTGGCCGGCACCACTTCCCAGTCGCTGCGAAACGGGTTGATGTCCAGGCCGCCGCGGCGGGTGTAGCGGGCGTAGACGGTCAGCTGGCTCGGGCGGCAGAAGTGCTTGAGATCGGTGAAGATCCGCTCGATGCACTGCTCGTGGAACTCGTTGTGCTGGCGAAACGAGATGAGGTAGCGCAGCAGTTTTTCCCGGTCAAGCTGCGGGCCGCGATAGTGGATCACTACGGATCCCCAGTCCGGCTGGCTGGTCACCAGGCAGTTGGACTTGAGCAGGTGGCTGTGCAGGGTCTCCTCCACCTCCTGGCTGCCGGCCGCGCCTTGCAGCAGGTCGGCATCGAACTCGTAACAGTCCACGGCGATGTCCTGCTCGTCGATGCACTCGCCCGGCAGGGCGGCAATGTGGTGCGGAGCCTGGGCCAGCGGGAACAGGGTGACGCTCACGTCGCTACCGGCACAGGCGCTCAAGTCCTTGACCAGCATGGCCTGCACCGCTTCCAGCGAGTCGCAGCGGGTCTGGTTGAAGGAGTTGAGATAGAGCTTGAACGACTTGGATTCGATGAGGTTCGCGCTGGTGGCGGGGACCGAGACCTCGCCGACGGCGACCATGGGCTTGCCCTTGGCATTGAGCCAGGAGAGCTCGTACAGGGTCCAGACATCGCAACCCTGGAACGGCAACTCGCCGCCAAGACCGAGGTCGTCGCGGTTCAGGCTGCGGGGCACCGGCTGCAGCAGGGCCGGGGTGTACTGGCTGATGTAGGCCGACTGCTGACCCAGGCTCAGCCCCTGCAGGGCGCTGGCTCCGGCGTATCTCTCTTGTTTGCTCATGTGTGCTGACTCGAACGTTGAATGGGCGATGGCAGAGCATGCGCCCTATGAGGGCTGCAAGGCGGGGAGCGCCGGCTGGCGATCCGCGCTGCACCTTGTCTGCTCATGGCTTTGATGGTGCAATAGCGAACTTTGGCAGCAATTGTGGGGAATTTCGATGTCGGATCAAGTCTTGTCTGCCCTGGAACACTTTTTTTTGCGCTGGCAGCGCGACGGCGAGGCGAGGCGAGGGCTGCCCCTGTGCGAGTGGGAGGCAGACTGGCGCTCCCCCTGCGAGCTGGATGAGCCCAAGGAGGGACGGGTGGCCTGGCGCCCGCATCGGCGCGCCGAGCCCGCCGATTTCACGGCGATGAACGAGGCGCTCGAGCTGACCCTGCATCCGGCCGCGCAGGCCCTGTTTGGTGGCTGGTTCAGCCGCCCTGTGCCCTGCCTCTACAAGGGGTTGCGGCTCGAGTTTGTGCTGCCCTGGAACGAGGCGGATCTCGACTTGCTCAAGGAGAATCTCATCGGCCACCTGCTGATGCTGCGCAAGTTGAAGCGCTCACCCTCTTTGTTCATCGCCACCACCCGCAACGAGATGACGCTGGTGTCGCTCGACAACGAGAGCGGGCAGGTGTGGCTGGAGTGGCTCGATTCGGGCCGTCGGTTGGTACTGGCCCCCTCACTGCCGGCGTTCCTCGAGCGGCTTGAGACTTTGCCGCAATAAACAGCGTCAGTTGCAATGAAAAACGCCTTGCCGGCCGGCAAGGCGTTTTTGTTTGGTTCACCGTCGGGCTCAGTCCTTGAAATCCCAGGAGAGGTTGGCGACCAGCCGGCAGGGATCGCACTTGAAGTCGAAGATCTCGTGCAAGGGGTCGGCCAGCGCCCACTCGCCGCCGCAGCTCGGACAGGGACGGGCCTTCTCCTCGGCCGCACTCCGGCCGCCCACCCGGTAGAGGTAGTAGTAGGTGGGGATGCCGGTCAGGGCTTCCAGCCGCTTGCCAAGATCGCAGCCACGGCGCTGGAGGCGGCTGCCCACTTCACCGATTTCATGCAGCGCCGCATGCTCGGCGATGGAGCCGTTCATCTGCAGCTGATCGCACGCCTCCCAATCCTCCTGCCACTTGATGATCTGCTTGTGGTCGCCGTTGGCGACGGCCGGCAGCCGATAGAGCGGGATGGGGGCGAAGTGGTCACCGCAGCGCAGCGGCGAGCAGGTGTGCAGGAAGCTGGTGTAGAGCAGCATCCAGCTGGGGCGCTCGCCATCATGGCCGCAAGGGTCGGTGCTGTCGGAGAGCAGATCCGCCCCCTGCAACTGGAGTTTGGGGGCGAGCAGGCCGACCTGATTGAGCTGCTGCTCGGCCAGCTTGACCTGCTCGCTCTGGTTGTCCGGGTGAAGGCTGTCCTGCTCCGGGCAGACCACCCGGCTGACGAAGTAGCCCTCGTGCATGCTGGTGGGAAACTCCCGGCCGAGGATCTGGCCCTGGTAGCGCAACATGTCGAGGTAGTTGACGATGGCTCGCTCGGCCTCGCCCAGCGAGGTGTCACGGTAGCACTCAAAGCAAAGTTCAAGGATGTACATGGCTTACTGCTTCCCCTGCTGGAGCAGCAGCTCGGTCAGCCGATCCACCTTCTGTTCGAGGCGCTCTAGCCGTTCGGCAAGCTGCAGCAGGGTGGGGTCGGCGGCGGGCGCGGGGACCATCTGCGCCGTGCTTCCGGCTTCCGGGGCGCTGGCGGGTTGCTGCTTCCACTGGCTCAGCACTTTGAGCAGCTCGGCCATGGGGACGGGCTGGCTGAGGCGGGCCTTGACCATGGCGGTGGAGGGGGTGATCCCCTTGGCGGCCAGTTCATTGGCGATGCGGATGATCTCTTGGGCTGACATGGGACTCCTGCGCAGGATGAAAAGTGGTTCGGGCTGGACGGGCAGAGAGCTTAACCAAAGCGCAGGGCGCTGAACAGCGGGGCAAGGGTCAGTCGGGCCGGCGCAGCAGCACGTCCAGCTCGTCGATGGCTTCCGACCAGTCCGCATCGTTCCACAGGGCATCGCGCAGAAAGTCGGCCTGGGCGCGATTCCAGAAGGGGGCTTCCGGCAACAGGGTCTGGTTGTCCAAGCGGTGCTCGTGAATGAAGCGGTGCAGGCTCAGCTCGTCGTTGGCCAGCCCCAGCTGGGCAAACAGGGCGGCCAGGTCGTGGGTCAGGAATTCCATCTCATCTCTCCCAAGAGGCATTCCTGAACATTATAGGCCCGCCCCGTGGCGGCAGATTTACAGGGTGGGTACCCGGTGGGGGGGCAGCTCGACACCGACCACCTGCAGCCCCTGCATGCGCAGTTGCCCCAGATAGTGGCTCTCGCCATCGCTGGAGAATTCAAACTCGTAATAGGTAAGCAGCCGCAGCGGCTGGTGGGCCAGCGCACGGTGGCTGCGGGCCAGCGACAGCAGTTGCAGGTCGTGATGCTGGCAGTAGCGGCGCATGTATTGCCAGGCGAGCTCGGCCTGACGCCGCTGGTGCCAGAAGGCACCCGCACCGAGGATAAGCAGCAAGATTGCGAACATTTCACCCATCGCGGGCTCCTTCCGGGGTGTGATCCGTGGCGACAGGCGACCCGCCATGGTGACGGGTCGCCGACATCATCAGGCCGAGGCGAACAGGCGACCGATAGCCTGGCCCAGGGCATCGCTGCGCTCGGGGTCGCGCAGCCTGGCCAGCATATCATTGCGCAGGGCCGGCAGGGTCACCAGCTCGGCAAATACCTGATTGAAAAACTGGGTCGGTTGCAGGGCCAGCTGTTCCAAGAACAGGCTGAGCAGGCCAGCATCCTTCAGATCGGGCCAGAGCCGGCCGGCGATGGCCAGCAGCAGGGCCGGGCTCGGCTGGGTTTGCAGCAGGGTCAGCAGCTTGTTGGTGCGCATGCTGCTGCCGTTGCAGGAGGCCAGTGCCCGACACAGATAGGCCAGGGTCTCGGCATTGGGTTCGGCACACTCCTGCTCTTTGCCGATGCGCTCGAACAGGGCGCCCTGTACGGCCGGCGGCAACGGGGCGTTTTCCAGGCTCTGACAGAGGGCGTAGAGCGGCTCTTGCGGCAGTTTTGGCAGCGCCTTGCACACCAGCGCCAGGTTGCGTTCATCTTGCAGCCGCTCAGCGAGATCGGCAAAACCCTGTACGCCGAGGGTCTGCCATCCCTCTGGCGTCGGGGCCGCCAGATAGTGGCAGAGCCCCTCGAAGTAGGTCGAGGGGGCCTGTTCCAGCTGACGGGCCAGTTTGGCGTGCAGGCTGGCCATCTTGGCCTCGGCCGGGCGGAAGGTGTAGGGGTTCTCCGCCAGACGCTGGGCCTTCTCTTCGTCGAGCTCGCCGGTCAGCTTGTAGCCCAGGGCTTCCACCACCTGATCCATGAAGTGTTTGGGGCCGCTGGCGATGAGCAGACCGCGTTCGTCGAGGGCAAACTTGAGAAACCACAGGTAGTGGCGGGATTCGGCCGGCTGGAAGAAGTGGACGCCGAGCCAGGCGTGCTGCTGCAGGGGCCAGGGGTAGGGCTCCTGCTGCTGCTCGATGCGCTCGAAGGTGTCGCTCGCCAGTGGTCGCACCTGGCGGCCCATGTCGAACAGTTGAAACTGGGTGTCGGCCTGGGTCAAGAATTCGGTCAGCGTATTGATGGTGGACATGAGGTGATCCGGCTAAGGGTGATGCGGGCCGATTATAAGGAGGTTGCACAAGATAGCCAGTGGGGGCGCGCCGCCCGGCATCCGGCCCGGTACGCCTAGAGCAGGAGCCGCCATGGTTCTTCGCCCGTGTTGTCGGCCGCAAGGGGCATGGCAGAGGATAGGGGGGAGGGTGTATAGTAACGCCCTTTTTTGCAAAGTTCGGCCTGCCGCCAGCGACACAGGATTGGCGGCGGACGGTGTGTGGTGATGAGGAAGAGAACGCAATGAATCAATATCTGCTGGTAGCCGGCCTGTTGGGTGAACTGACCGCCGAGCTGCAACGTCTGGAACGCTGGCAAGCGGCCCATCCGGGTGAAGAGGCCCTGGCCAGCGAGCTGCCATTTTGCGTCGATACCCTGAGCTTCGATCAGTGGCTGCAGTTCGTGCTGATCCCGCGCATGGAGCAGCTGGTGCTGCTGCAGGCACCGCTGCCCAGCAGCGTCTCCCTCTATCCCATGGCCAGCGAAGTCTACAAGGAGGAGCTGGCCCAGGTCGAAGCCCTGCTGCGCCTGATCGCCCGCTTCGATCTGCTGCTCTCCGGCAAAGTGGTTGAGCAATGATGCGTGAGCAGGCACAGGAAGAGAACGCCTTGCAACTGACCCTGCTTTATCAGGATGACTGGCTGGTGGCGGTCAACAAGCCCTCCGGCCTGCTGGTGCACCGCAGCTGGCTCGACAAGGCCGAAACCCGTTTCGCCATGCAGATGACCCGGGATCTCATCGGCGGTCGCCACGTCTACCCGGTACACCGGCTCGACCGGCCCACCTCGGGGGTGCTGCTGTTTGCCCTCGATCCCGCCGTGGCCCGCACCCTGACCGAAGCCTTTGCCGCCCGTCAGGTGCACAAGGAGTATCTGGCGCTGGTTCGCGGCTGGGCCCCCGAGCAGGGGCTCATCGACTATCCGCTCAAGGAGCAGCTGGACAAGATCGCCGATGCCATGAGCGATCCGGATCGTCCGGCCCAGGAGGCGGTGACCGCGTTTCGTCGCCTGCATCAGGTCGAGCTGCCCCATGCGGTCTCCAAGAAACACCCTACCAGTCGCTACAGTCTGGTTCGGCTGTTCCCCAAGACAGGTCGCAAGCATCAGCTGCGCCGCCATCTCGATCATCTGTTCCACCCCATCGTCGGTGACACCACCCACGGCGATGGCCGCCACAACCGCTTCTTTCGCGAGCATTATGGTTGCGATCGCCTGCTGCTGGTGGCTCGCACCCTCAGCTTTGAGCATCCTGTGCTGAAGGTGCCGATGCGGATCCAGGCGCCGCTGGGGCAGGAAGTACTGCAGCTGTTTGCCGAGCTGGGCTGGCCTGCCAGCGAGAGCGACTACTGAGCCTGATGACCACGGGGTGTTGCCCGAGCTGTTGCTGTGGCATGCTGGGCATCCATGTTGGTCAAAGGGGTCCGTGATGGCGCAGATAGACATAGTGGTGGGTACCGTATACGGCGCGGCCATGCTGGTGGCCGAGACGCTGGCGGCCCAGCTGGAGCAGGCGGGGCACGGCTGTCGGGTGTTCGAGGAAGCCGAGCTGGCAGATCTGGATGCGAGTCGATTCTTGCTGGTCATCACGGCCACCACAGGGCAGGGCGATATTCCGCCCAATCTGCAGCCACTGGCCACCGCCCTGGCTGACCGGGCCCCCTACATGAAAGGGTGGCGTTATGCGCTGGTCGCCATGGGAGACAGCAGCTACGAGCACTTTTGCGGTGCCGGTCGTCACCTCGATACGCTGTTGCAGGAGCTCGGTGCCAGTCCTCTGCTGCCCCGGCTGGAGATAGATGCCACCGTCGATGATGAGCCGGAAAAGGTGGCGCTGGCCTGGCTCAATGGCTGGCTAAATAAACTGTAGCGCTCGTCCGTTTTTATCCTTTATTCATCCCCGTTCAGCCCGTCTGGCGGGGATGTTTATTTTGCGGTAATCAGCAGTCTCAACTGACCATATTTGCCCGATATTTATCCGGTTATTTTCCACGTCATCCCCGCTTTGCTCAGCGATTTATTTCGGGGGCAGCCGACATGCCTCAAATTTAAAAGTTCCCCGGGAATTCAGATAATAAGTGCGACACTCATGGATGAATGGCGAGAGGTGGCCAACTGCTGATTGGTGGTACCCTT
>NZ_JAPDBT010000033.1:0-24518 GCF_027705405.1 Aeromonas sp. QDB34
AATGAGCGTTCACATTGGTCCGGAAATGGTGTTCACGTTGAATCGGAATTGGTGTTCATGATCGGCCGGAATATGCAGATTGCGCACTTCAGGGTTCTCGACCTGTGTATCTGTATGACTGATCCAGTGGTAGGCAGAGATCTCGTTGCCGCGACCTTCACGAACCAACCCTATCATCGCAAACAACAGTAGATGAAGAGTACCCGTCGAATCCTTCCCCCCGCTGAGTGCAAGAGAAATGGTAAACCCATCGAGTAACGTGGCTCTGATGGCAAGTACAGCTTCAGTGATCATGCTGGACAGTGGCTGCCCGGTCGTATCACTAATCGCTGCCATCAGATCGTCATTGTTCTGCAAAGTCTCTCTAAGCTGATCCCACTTGTCGCCACGGTAAATTGTAGCCTGAGGCTGCGCGAAGGAGCGTTCCGCCATGCTGATTTCACAAGCTTGCTCATCAAGAAAATCGATGTGTTCGAAGAGATCGAAGTTGTCCATGTGTTGTCCTTATTTGTTGCCCGAGTTGGGCGGGTTGGGGTTGGTCACTGGTGGCGCATTACAGACCAAGCGCCATTAATGACCCGAGTACAAAGCTCGGGGGATTGATTCAACTATCGAGATAGTTAGGGTTGTCGAGTAAAAACTGGTGCGGGTTTCCTTGATATCGCAATAGCAGCGAAGTCCATTTCACACCTCGGACCCACGAAGGAAGGTCAGCTAGTTGATCAAGTCGCCCAGGAGCGTGAGTCCGATATCCTCTTTTGATGGCGTGAAGCACACATTCATCAACAGAGCTGAACACTTCATGCGTGAAGGGACCATTGACATCGTAGAAGCTCACGCGATACCCCCGCCGAGCAGAAGGCTCGGGGAAGACTACGGCTAGAGCCCCTTTCTCATCGCCTAACTCCAGAGAGAGACCAGAGCCACCGTTGGCTGCAATCAGGCGCTGACCGATCTGCACCCGGATCGAGAGCAAATAGTCTTGCATGACCTCCATGAGCCGACCGAAGCAGATTTCTTGATCTTCATGTTCACTGAATTTCTCCAGAAACTCGGTCATCGAAGCGCTCGGTTCTTGGCCAAGCAGATCGTCATTAAAGTGCGGGCACTTCCGCACATGTGCTTTTGTTAAGAGCATCTGGTTGTTCCTTAGAGTTGCCTAGAGGCGGATTGTTGTTGGTCGCGAGTGGCACATTGCGGACCGAGTGCCATAGAGACAGCCAGGGCTGTTTCTGCATGTGCGCTGATGTAGGAAAGATACCGGTAAACGGACATGCAGAATCAGCCAACGAGGGCTTGAGTGATAGATCACAGGTAGGGCTCAGGGGGGATGATGTGTACCTGGCCGGCTGTCTATCGGACGATAGGCTGTAAACGAAAAACCCCCAGCTTGGCCAGGGGTTCATCTTGAGAGTATTGCTCCCGGGTTGATTGAATCACGGTACCAGGGACAGCTGTTGAGATACCCCACCAACACCTTGGCCCTCGCTTTGGATGCGGTCAATTTCCTCCTGCATGATGTTGCGGATTTCCTTTGCTCGATTGACCTCTACCACCAAACTGAAATGGCACTGGTGCAGAGGAACGCCCAACAACGCAGCAAGCTTCACATAGCCGCGTTTATTGTCTATGCGCCACTGTTCACACAGTTGGTCATAAGCTTGATGCAATATGCCACGCCAGCGGCGAGCTTCACGGTCGGCCATCAATCCCAAAGGCCATCCATCACCTTTGTGATAGCCACAGCTGCGACCGCAGATGCAACGGTACATTGGGTAGCGATGGGCGTCCTGCCCTTTTCGGCTGACCTGCCGCCCACAATCACAGGTGATCGTGAAAATTGGGCAATGCGCAGACTTGCGGCCTGCATGGTAGTCACAGATGAGCTTGGCAATGTAAGTTGCCTTCACTCGCTGGTCCTCTTTAAAGCCCGATTCTGCAGCAAGCCATGTCACGGCTTCTTCGGGTAGGCTCCAATCTTCAGTCGATCCGTATCGGCGGCAAAGCCACTCACCGATCACTGCATACAGAAGCACATCGACACCATCAATGCCGCTTTGCTGGCATTGATCTGACAGTAGGCGGCGCAGTGCTTTGGGGGGGAGATAGTTCACATTGGACATATCAAGTTCCTTAATGGGGATTGCCTTGTTTGGCGGGTTGGGGTTGATCGCGAGTGGCACATTGCAGACCGAGTACCATGAGACAGCCAGGGCTGTTTCTGCATGTGCGCTGGCGCCGGTGAATTGCCGGTGAGCGGACATGCAGAATCAGCCAACGAGGGCTTTGGTGATAGATCACAGGTGAGGAAGTCGGCAGAGGGCCGGCTGATTGGAAGTTGGTGCCGAGCCTGGCGGCTCGTCCACTAATAGGCACCGAGGACTCAGACAGATTAACCTAGGGGCCCGGTAATTGGCAACTAAGTGGCCGTCCGGTTAGTTCAAAAAATACCAGTGGATAAGCTGCACAGTGGCAGTTTATCCACTTGGCCATAACATCAGGAGCCAGTGGCCGCTCCGGGTGAATCATCAGCTACCGGAGGTATCGGTCGTTGAGTTCTGAGGAGTTTGGGCCGGTTGCTCTGGTACTTGCTTCTTCTGCCGTCTCTTGTACGGTCGGCGCGGGCTTGTACCTTGTCGCCCTTGCGATGCCGCGACTAGATCCTGAATATCAATCCCGGAATCTGCCATTTTTTCGAACAGTTCGGTGATTTTGGCTGCCTTTAGCCTTTTCTCCTCTTCCAGTCTCAGCAGCTCAAGCTCTTCATTTTCGATGTATGTAGTCAGTAAGGTGTGCAGTTCTTTACGCTGTTCAAGCGTTCCAAGCTTCTTGGCTAGGGTCATAATGTTGCGCGGGGTATGGTCACGCTTGTTTTCTTGTTGCATGCTTTCAGGCGTCCTTTAAGAAACCGTTATCCAGTCCTCAGCCCAGTGGTGACTCACGGGCCAGCAATCAAAACGCCTACATAATAGATGGACTGACCGCGGTATGCTAGCCAGCCCGTCCTGCACCTAATTAGGAGATTGACCCCAGGTGCACTTCTATCATTTCAAGATGCTTTCCTGAGGAGGCCAGCAAGTCTCGAGTAAAACGGAATTTGTGTTTGACTGCCGTAACAAGGTTTTTCTCACTTCCCCCCAATGCCATCCCGGTGCGATCAACGACCAGTACTTTCTGACTCTTGCGATCAACCAAGCACAGCCATGGAGCTGGAGGCGGATTCATGATGTCTGATATGCTGAAATGAATCTCCTCGACGAAATTTATTTTCTGCATAATGCGGAGACGAACCTCTGTTGCCATAATACGCAACCATGCATCATTGAACTCCCTTACATTTTTGGCGCAAAAATAAGGGAAGTCCGGAGATAATATGGTTCCATACTTTCTAAAGTCCGGGGTCCAGCTTGGAGCCTGCATTGTGCCAAGTAATGTCTGCGCGTATGCAGCATGGGTTTCCGACGCGAATAGTGAGACGCGGTTTTCCAGCCACGTTTCAACATCTTCAGGTTGAACCTCTTGGACCATAAATAAATCGTTGTTAAAGGATTTTTGAAGAAGGTACATATCTAATCTCTTAGCTTCAGATGCCGTTACACAGGTCTAATAACGGCGTAGACCCAGCCATACGCGCATTGGCCATCACAGGTGCAGTAAAGCCACTGGGCTTGTGCGCGGCATACAAACATTCCTGAGACAGGCTGATATAACTGTAATCCTTATAATTAAAAATCGAATATCAGCATTCCTCTGCGCACAGTTTATGGCGACAGCGGATAATGCAACCCGACCTTCCTCAGCCATAGGAAATGGCTCAGGAAGGGCTGGTTAGCCCTCTGACGAAAGAAAATAATATGTTATTTCCTCGGTGTAGCTGACCGGGAATAATAATCTGTGAACGTACTCAGCGTGATAAGTGAAATAAGGGGGCCATAAGCCCCCTGGTTTTCAGGTTATTTAGTATAGGTAATTGTTTGGCCGGCTGAGTTGTCGCTCATAATGGGCGTAGGTGGCTGTAGGGTTGAAATCCCAACCGTCATCCTCGTCCGTCATGGCCATCGAGACAACCTCATCTAGCCAGCCCTGCTTTTCAAGCCACAAGAGCAGTTCATGTTCCTTGTGGCTCAGTTTTGAACACCGTCGTAGATAGCTCCGCCGAGTGACAACCTGCCGGAAAATCCCGGCAAGCATACGTTCTGGGCTGACGTCTAACATGATGCAGCAATGTCTAAAGCTGAAGGGTGTCAGTTCTTGTTTGAACAACCACTCGATCCCCAACTCCCTCGATTCAGTACCGCACTTCGGTGAAATCAGCCCATAAATGGCATCATTCAGTACAACACCGCACAGAGTTGCTATACCGTCATCGGACCAAACAAGCGTGCCCTCTTCAGGCATATCTTGCAGATCCGGCTGGTCTTCCTGGAACAGCTCCGGGAACAGCAACGGTAATGGCATTGCGCTGTTGTTGACCAGCGACACAGGATCACTGTCACCAGCTTTAGATTTCGTTGAGCTTTTTGGCTTTATTGCCCGTTCTGAGGGGATGAATAGCACATCCTTATCAGAATCAAACATGTCTCGTTGCCAAAGTATCATGGTGCCCTCCATAGAGAAGGAGGGCCACCCGTGGGGCAGCCTCTCCCCTACGGTACTTGGTGATGGGCTTTCGCCCGGGTTGGTGTTGGCCACTGGCGCGATTTGCAGGCCTATTCGCGTGATCGCCCGAAAGCAATTCGCTGATAGTCATCTATCTTCGAATCGCTCTTTCGAGAATGAGAAAGAGGGCCAAAGGCCCTCATCCCGAGGTTACAAAGGTCTTAAACCGCGGCGAACCACGAGATCTTCATCCTTACCCATGAGTGACAACCTCCATCTGATCGAGAGCGGCCAGTACCCACGCGCGATCATCATCGCTCATTCTGGTTGACTTGAAGTACCCACGAAGAGCACCCCATTGCTTTGTCTGTACTGTCCGGCTAAAGCCGATTCGGACATCCCCACGCAACCGATCGGAAGGTAAGTAACCACCCCATGGGAATTTGATAATTTCCTCTAGTGTGGTTGGTTTTGCACCGATCTGGGCGGCTGGCGTTTCCGCTGGCTCCACTTCGACCTGGACGGCCGGCGTTTCCGCTGGTTCCACTTCGACCTGAACGGCCGGCGTTTCCGCTGGTTCCACTTCGACCTGAACGGCCGGCGTTTCCGCTTGCTTTGCTTCGACTTGGGCAGTTGGCGTTTCCGCTAGCTTCGCTTCGACCTGGGCAGCTGGCGTTTCCGCTGGCTTCGCTTCGACCTGGGCAGCTGGCGTTTCCGCTGGCTTCGCTTCGACCTGGGCAGCTGGCGTTTCCGCTGGCTTTGCTTCGACCTGGGCAGCTGGCGTTTCCGCTGGCTTTGCTTCGACCTGGGCGGCCGGCGTTTCCGCTGGCTTTGCTTCGACCTGGGCGGCCTGTCCACTATCTACGACGACAGTAAGGCCCCCATCTTTAGGGCTAAGACTCGCCTGACTTTCATCAGCTGCGTAAACGCCAGTTAATAACCGGATCGTTTGAGCAGTCGATTTGTGGCCCAACGACCTATTTGGCATGTGACACCAGGCTTCTGTATTGAAGAAGTTCTCAGCCAGATACTCCCGGTGCACAAACCGTCCACCATCAGCAGTTACCAATGTGGTCTCTATCCACTCATGCCCGCGAACATCCTTGGCCATCTCAGCGAAGGTAAGGACGTTTTCGGAGTAGGTGTGGATGATCTCTCTGACGCCAGCCTGTTTTGCAAGCTGTAGCCATCCATCTACACGAAGCCCGATCTCAATCCCCAGATTGGTGCGACGAGCAAACATCGTCCCATCAAAAGGGTTGAGCTGGGTGCGCTCGATGAACCGAATGGTCTTCTTGAAATCCAACGTAGTCGGACTGTAGCCAGCGCAGATCACTTCCAGGAACAACAGGTCTCGAAGCGAGTCTTTAACTTCGTCGGTCTGGACATCAAGGATTTTCTCTACGGTTTGAATAGCCATGTTATTTCTCCAAAAAAAAAGCCTCGACAATGCGAGGCTGGTTGGTGTTGCCATTTCAGGCTGGTTGGTTAGGGGCGACGACTACCGTCATATTGCGGCTGCCGGTGTCCATGCTGTTGCTGGGAATTAGCCTGATGTTGCTGGGAATTTCCCCAGTGTTGCTGAGGTTGCTCCTCCCAGTGTTGCTGGGGTTGCTCCTCCCAGTGTTGCTGGGGTTGTTGAGGTTGTTGCCGGCGAGAAGTTTGTTGAGGTCTTTGAGGCTGCTTACTCTGCTGAGGCCGCCCTTGCGGATTATTGGCAAAGCCGGACTGCTTCAAACAAGCTATTGCCTCTGCCGGCATGTGTACGTTGATACACGCCACCTTAACCTTGAGCCCTGAACGGGATTCCCCGCCCTGCTCCCAAGATTCAAAGACAAGCTTCCCTGAAATTTCAAGATAGTCCCCCTTCTTGATAGCAGGGGTTTTTTCCCCGGAAAGCTCCACCCGAATGAACTGGGTGCGATCTACCCACTGTCCAGATTTGGGGTCCCGATAACCGTCATCAATTGCGATGGTTGCCGGGCCATACGGTCCATATTGACCAGTCCGGATGTCGGCATGGCTCACGTAGCCGCCAAGCCTCACTTCGTTTATCTTGTTGTTCATTCTCATAGTCGAAATCCTATGTGGTTGATGTTGGGTGGCTTTACGCCTGCGACTTAAAACCCCTATCGCTCTTTGCCAGTTGGCAAACCATCTCAGGAAAAGCTTGCTTTCCTGAACCGATTCACATGACTGAATGTGATAAGAGGCTGCCCTTGGGCAGCCTCTTTGTCACATTGGACGTGGTTGAGGGAAATCTTGTTCCCGTGAGTATTCAACAGGCTGGTACGCCAGCTGTTCCTCTTCAATTTCATCTGAGCTTTGGGATTGTACTTTCATCCCTGCAGCCTGGGCACGCCAGCTAGCCTCTGCCTGAGCAGGTCTCGCAGGTCTCGCGGCCTCTGTTTTGGCTGTTGCACCGACGACCCCTGCTGCACGAAGACGTTCCTCAACAGCGGTCTCTACTGCTGTTTTAAAACGAACTTCCGACAACTCATTACTAAACTCTTTTTTGATGATGTCTGCAGCCATTGTGGCGGCTTCCGCCATCATGGCTTTTTTGCGATGGCCATCCAGTTCGCGCTGGTCAGCCTCAGTGCTTTTGAGCAGTTGTTCCTTCATTCCGCCGGCAAAGGCGAAAACGAGAATAGCCAAGAATCCCAAAACTATGATGGTTTCCATAATGCCTACCTTAAAATCTGGCGTGAGCCTAGTTAAGAGTTAACCTGTTGGTTGGATTTTTGTACGTGATGCCAAATGGCTGCTAGATGGTTACACGGACTAGCTATTCAGGCATGTTGCCCGAAATTCATCATGCCGATACGACCAAGTATGGGTATGTAGAATCAGGGGAACCTGCTAGATGCTGATGTGTGAGGGGATGGTGTGTGCAAGCCCCTGGTAAGGGGACTTGCGAATCACCAAGAACGAATATTGGATTTCGTGGCGTGGGATAAAGTTAGGGATCGCCATACAGCAATCACAGGTTTAGAAATCTGCCACCCGGCGATGCAGCAGGCAGAGAAAACGGCAAGTTCGCCAGCAAAGGTTATGTCCATGATTTTTCCTGTGACGTCGTGGGTACATCAAACCACTCAGAAAGCAGTTTGATGTACCCACGACAGGAAATTGGACGTTGGGATCTGTCAACAGACAGGGCGACTTGTTTAACCCCTTGGTCGCCTACTACTGCAGGGCAGCAATTACTTTATAATCTCGCACGTTGATGGAAAATTTACAACCCCCAGCGTGTTCACTACTATCCACGAGCGCCTTCACTATGCGGTCCAGGTGTCGTTCTCTGTAACCCAACCCAGTGAGGCCCTCGCTCCCCGCCAACCAGGGATCTCTCAACAATCGCCCACCTTGCGCTTGCACCCTGTCAGGTTGCGGTAATATGGAGCGGTAAGTCCTTACGCAGATAATGAGATGAGGGTAGCCGGAATGAACGACAAGAAACTGGTGAGTGCCAGCAAGATCGGCAAGATGGCATGGTGTCCACATGGAAGCAGCCTACAAGAACAAGGGGTCATTGCGAGTGCTCAGAGCCAGGCTAAGGCTGACTATGGCACAGCAAGTCATGAGCGTTTGACCGCTGCGGCAATAGAACAACAAGCACAGGACCAACGCTGCTTCGTAGCTAGTTATGCACTGGGGCCAAACCATGCAGTAACACAGCAACTTCGGGATTGGCGAGATAACAATCTGAGCCATCATCACCTTGGCCGCATTTTCATCAAGACCTACTATGCGTTGTCACCATTCACCATCAAGCTGCTATCACCCCTTCCGGGTGCACGCACTGCAGCTAGCTCACTGGTCCTGGCGTTTGCCCGGATGGTGGCAGGAAATGAGGATGCATGATGATGGCATTTCTTATTGCTTTCGTGGTCTTTGTCGCACTGTTGTACCTGGCTGGGCGCAGGTCACACAGGACTAGTTCACCTCTCGGGGTTAAGGGCAAGATTATATATGCTGACCAAGGCCGAAAATCGAAGCTGTTCATAAACAGAAAGTACGGAATCACTGCGAAACCTGACTTCATCATCACCACCCCGAACGGTGAAAACATGATGGTTGAGTACAAGAGCCGCACAGGCCGAGTTTACCAGTCTGACATTGTCCAACTGTTGGCATCCGTCCTAGCGGCTCGTTCAGAAATGCCGATCCATCGAGCAGTAGTCGTAACCAAGGGAACCCGGCGTGAGATAGAGCTGGGGAGCGACGAACATATTTTTAGGGAAATCTCAAAATTTGTTTTGTTGGCTCGACGAGCTCAAGAAGGTGAGATCATCAAGATTTTTTCTTCTCATCCAGGAGTATGTCGAACCTGTTCGGTTGCAAATAGCTGCCAACGTTGATAGGGGGATGATGAAAGTGATCAATCAAATATGCACAAGTGCCTTGACTTGGGTTGAACGAAAATCTGGCAATTTGATGCCTGTTAATGGACCTCTTGCAATTGCCTATGTGGTCTACCAACTCGCAAAGTCCACAGAGCCTAACTACAGCGTCAATCAAATTCAATTGGTCTCAGGGCTGTTCACGGTAACAAGTCGCCATGGTGGGTTATCGTTCAGTGTCTTGGCCGGCTGCATTATGCTGCTTAGTATCGTGGCTGTTGCTAAATTTTGCCGTAGTTTACGTTGGCCAATGCTCGGCGGCAGGGTGTCCATAGCTGCAGTTCTCCTGCCTGCTCTGGTTGCTTGGTGGGTGTACGCCTTGTTCTATTGGCAAACAAGTAGCGGGGATCAATTCATGCTGTACCCAGCGTTGTTTGGTATCTGTTTTACAGTTTTGTTTTTGGCATTCAAGGTACCGTTCGTTACCATTGTTGTTGGAATTTTCTCGGCCATTTACTTGAGAAACTCAAGCACATTCTCAGCAGAGCATGATGCGGGGAGGTCTGAATCAGACAGAGCAGAGGCCGAACTTGAAAACCAATACGATTGGCATAGAAATGGGGTAGATGACTAAGCCGCTATCCAACGGAAACGACAATGGGGCCGCAAGGCCCCATTTTTATACCGTTAACATTTCTGGTATTTCAACGTTATTTCATGAAAGAGGCTCCCACTTTCGTGGCTAGTCCGGCCCCCCCCTTTGCCATGGACGCCAGTTTGCCGACGTTCCCAGATGTTCCACCAAAGTCAGCACCATGGGATCCAACCCCAGGCATGACAACCTGTATGCCAACCAGCCCCAGGATGAAGAACCAGACCAATGGCAAATACGTGTAAAGCTGAAGAGCTGCTGCACGAGCGTATGTTCCATTCGTGGATACGGTCGCAAATATGACATCAACCAGACTGCCCACCCAGGTTGCCAATGACACGATGGCAGTCGTGAACTCAACCCCGAAATAGAGACCCGCAAGCAGCAGAGTAACTTTTATGTCGAAGCCTCTAAATACCAAGATGATGGGTATAACCATTAGTAGAATCATTTGCACAACGGCCATCTGAATCGGGATAGACTGACGAAACACGATCGCGTCTGGAGCGTTGACAGCATTCGCAACTGATGTTGTAAATGCTGCGATCATCTGAGCAACTTCGCTATCCTCATTGTTGGTTCTGGTACCCATACTATCTTCAACAACAATTTTTCCGCCTGGTAATTGGAAGGCATCGCCAATTGCTCTTTTGGTGCTACCAATCATCTCACCTGCAAGCCGATATGCGATCTCCTGCTCGGAGAGATTATGCTTCTCCGCCATCTGCTTTAGCATGACAGGAAAGCCCTCGGTTTGATTTAGGCGCTGCAAGCTGCTTCCCATCAAATGAACGAAGGCTTGATTGCACCCCAGAATTGTTTGGCCGCCCGAGTTATCACCAGCCAGGCCCAGGCCGGAGGCAACCTCACTATTAACGAGAACCACACTCCCTTCTTTCTTGTACTGAGCGATGAAATCAGGATGGCCTATCCACCAGGTTCCATCAAACTTAGAGCCTTGGGACACTTTACCGGAAGCGGGTGCGAGACAACTCTTGCCCCACTGTTGGGCTAGTTCTCGATCTTGTGGGTTGGTGAAATTTGCGGAATTCACGTTTGAATTTATAGCAGCGATGTCCTCAGCGCATGGTGTTGTCGAGATAACCACGTTTGTGGTGATACTGGAAAAGTCATGCACTGCTGCCCAAAACATTGGTGCCTTGGTACTCGAGCTATTGAAATTCCCCACCATGCTAATTACTGAGTTTGTTGGATTTGGCGCACCAGGATCAACACACGAATTTGCAGGACGTGTGGCGATATTACTTGTAACATCCACCACTGGAATAAAGGCCAGAATAAACACAGTAAAAATGCCGAGTAATCGCTTCCTTAGAAATTTAACCGCTAGCTCACCGGCATTTCCTTCATCATCCCCTTGGGTCATGGCTTCAACTATAGACTGGACTATAGCCACAAAGAATGGGGCATAGACTAGGCCACTTATACATAATGCTTCAACTACAACATCCATCATATGCACCCCCATCAAGAGGGTGTACGGATCAACCCAATGGTTTGCGATCATGATGATTTTCCGCCTGACTTCATGAATGACTTGCCGGCGGAGTTTGCCATACTTCCCGCTTGTTGCTGGATGCGAACGCTTGTATTGAGCCCATTGCTTACGCTCTGCTCCACTCCTTGAGAGGCACTTCCTATCATCTGGCTGCCACCCTTAATGCCTACATAAGCCATGAGTGCCATCCACAGCTTTGGCAACAAGTCATAAGAGGTGTAACCAACCCTGGTCAAGATGCTCTCTTGCAGCCCAGACACGAATGTTGCAGAGCCCGCCCCAACCCCACCGTTGATGCTTGAATAGAAGAATAAATTGAGGGTATTATCCATCCAGGTGGCCAGGTTTACAAAAACCAACGTGAATTCAAGCCCGAAATATGTTGCGCTAATTGCAAGGGCAGTTTTTATATTGAAACCAGAGAATACCAACAAGATGGGCGTGGCCATAATAAGGGTCATCTGCATCACACAGATCTGAATCGGTGTTGTATTCTTCAACACTATCGTGCCCGGCGCCTTTAGCAAATTTCCAACCGCTGTCCCTAACCATCCGATCATCTCTTTCATGTAACCAGAAGCACTGTCTGGAGCAACAGAATGATCTGTTTCGCCTGCGAATAGATTGGTAAGTTGGGCGCTTGTTTGTGGTTGCACTTTGGCTACCTTCGACATCGCCAACTTCTTCTCTGTATCTGAGTCTTGTGAAGCGTTAATCAATATTTCTAGAGACCCTTGCGACTGGTTCCTTGCAGCCGAAACTGCGGCAGCCTCAATGTGTTGGTAAGCGACATCGCAATTTAGCCTTACTTCACCACCTTCAGATAGCCCAACCGGCAAGCCTGCTGCGATCGCGGACTCCCTGCTTATTAGAACCGTATTTTGCTCCTTCTTATAAAACTCACGCATTGACTGGGAGCCCGCCCAGGTAGAGTCATCAAGACTTCCTCTACGGGTTGCATCACCAACTGCAGGGCTGAGGCATGCACGTTGCCAACTATCTGCAATGGTCTGGTCATAACTATTCTCAAGATTTGCCGCCTGAATATTAACAGATGCCATCTGCAAATCAGCAGCACAAGGAGTATTGGCAATAACTGTGTTTGTGAATGTTGAAGCATAGTCATGAACCGCGAGCCACCAAACGGGTACTTTGGTGTAACCGCCTTGAAAATTACCCATCATCATTTGCTGATTTGTTGTTGGAGGCGCCTGGATTCGCTGATCTCCATCGCAAGAATAATTGCTTATGTTGACATCAAATCTCATCTGACTGTTCGCCATTGGAACGAAGGCGAGAATAAACACTGGGAAAATGATCAATAGTTCTTTGCGGAGAAATTTCACCGCTAATTCACCGGCATTACCCTCATCCACGCCCTGAGTCATTGCCTCAACAATTGATTTAACGATCGCAAAAAAAAATGGTGCATAAACCAATCCACTGGAGCAAAGTATTTCAGTGATGACTCCCATTGAGTGCACACCCATCATAAGCGTGTACGGTTCTATCCACTCATTTACAATCATCAGAGTGCCCCATGCATTATTTCAACCGTAGTGAACGCTACAGCCATTAGGATTTGACTTTGCCACAAAAATTTCTTCCCCTCTTTGGTCAGCACCTTTTTTGTTGCACGCTCTATTATTTTTGGGAGCGCAATTATTAGGCTTGGAACTATTATCCATTTTGCCACGGTGGCCCAACGGGAAAACTGTTGCCAAGCCTCGCTCTTCGTGTCCACGAGAAGAATCAAAAATATCGAACAAAGCAGCACTGCAAGTATATATATAACAAAAAGGAGGTATTTTTTCATTTCAGCTCCAGGGATTTATAGAGAAAGCAACGGATATGCCGTTGCTTTCTACTGGGAAATATTAATTTGCAGTGCCAACAGGTAATTCATTTGTTGGCGTTCTGTACGAACCAGGCTTGTTCTCCATATTTGCTCTACGCAGAATGTCTATCTGAGCACTGCCGGCGAGCTCTTTCTTGAAGCGAAGTTCACGCTCAAGTAGATCCATCTCCTGGATAAGCAGGGCCCTCTTGTGGAGTGCCTCAGATCGAACAGCTTCGTTGTTCGTCACGCTTTCATCCCGTAAACCAGCGTCCATGATCCGCACAGAGTGAAGAAGTTTTTCATATGTGTTGGCCATAGAGATATCGGTCGCTAGCGCCGCCACATAGGCAGCTTGTTCTGTCGGGTGGATTTGCTTTATCGCAAGCAACAGATCCCGGGTCACCTTAATGCTTGATGTTGATGCGCTTTCGAGATCCTTGGCAGTGATGCTAGAACTAGGGCGCCTTGCAAGATCCAGTAACTTGGAATTGGTTGCATCGAACTCCTTGGCGTATGCGGCTTTTGCACCGATGCCTCTATCCTCTTCACGAGGTGAAGCGTCACTGTCGGTATACATCCTGGTTTCACCCACAACATCCGAGATGAAGGTGTTGGCCTCCCGAGGTGACTTGAATACGGCCCCCATCCCCATAGCGTTAGTAGCTGATGTAGGCAAGGGGGAGCTATCGGTCGCAGCACGTCCAGCCAACGCGTTGAACCCGGCATATGAAGTGTGTTCTGTTACCTTGATCGGTTTACCAATCATCCCTCTCTTCTCGACACCGAAGTCAACGCCCTTCTTGCCGTCGTCATAACTCCGCCCGGCCGAGCCATCCTTGAAGACGAGATCCTTTAGCTGATAGTTTCCGTTTGCGTGCTTCTTGATGGCCTCCGCATATTCCTCACTCACCGTGAGATTCTTGAGAGCCCCAGCAGGCAATGAATCGAAAACTCCTTGCTGCATCTCCTGGCAAGTCATTACGTTGGCATTGAAAGCATCTGTGGCCGTCATACTGCCTGACATCAACATGTCATAGACATCAGGATTTGCTCTCTGAATAGCCATCCCGATGAGGCTAGTGGGATTCACTGCAGCCATCAGTTGGCCTACCAGTGATGACTGCAGCTGTTTGAAGGCGCCGGAGTTGAAGCTACCAAGCATCTCACTGTTCAAGCTCATAGCAGAACACGACAGATCAACATTCCAGCCGGCAGAAGCTTTGCTGAATGGTTCGGTCGATGATGGTGCATCGATGGGCCGGCCACCACCAATCCGCTGATTTATAACCGCTCGCTCATCAAACTGTGCAGCCCAAGTGGGCCCACTGAACAAGGCTAGTAGACAGGCCACTGATAGAATTCGTTTTTGCATCATCATCCCCAAGTTCATGAAACAGCCTATTTTAACTTGCTTGACTCAGAGAAATGGGGTGCGCAAATGGACGTGGATTATCCGCCACACCGGAAGTTGCATTGGCTCGAGACCGTGTTAACGTGGACCCAGTTAATTGAAGGAGTTGTTTTATGGCTCAAATCAAGCTTCCAAAGCCTATCTACTACGATGATCTGAAGAATGCCGATACCGGGCATGAAATGTTCAGCTACCTTGTATTGGCGGCCGATCATTACCAAGTGCCGATGAATTGGGACATGAGCTACCCAGAGATGGCGAAAGCGATCCAGGGGCAATTGCAGGCTCTAGATCTTGATACGGCCGAAGCATCTGCACAGGTAGAAGGGATGTATTGCATGATGGAACTGGTCGCGTTGATCAATCAAAAGCAGCCAGGGGATAGCCAGGCTAAGCAGCGGCATGTTCAGAGAGGTGCATTCAAAAAGTGAAGAACCCTGAACCCAGCTTGGACCGTGAGGCTGTCATTTCTGCTATTGGCGCATACATCAAGTTACGAGGGTGCAATGAGGTGCTTGCGTCGCGTAATCTTGAGATGATTGTGACTCGTGTTACCCCTTTTGTTGATGAACCCGATGCCGTTGCCCTGATCGTAAAATTCATGTCGATTCGGCACACTTCCTCTACTCGCATGCTGACCGACATTTACGACCTACTGTCTACAAAAGACTGGCAAGTAACGATAGGCTCCTTTATTTCAGGTTCCCAATAATTGAGAAGGCCCCTTGTGGGCCCTCTTCGTTAAATACGGTATAGGAAAGTTCCTCTCCTGGCACAACACTCATACCGTCGCCAAAGTGTGTAGAGGTAGTTATGGGTCGGAGAGAAGTCATCTTCACTGTACTTGAATTCCTCGCTCGAATCTGCTGGGAATGCCTTGCACTCAGTCTTCCCGCGTGGATAGTTTCTTTGCCATTTGGCCGTTTCAGCATCTCCTTCACGGGGTGGGACTGGAGCCCACACTTTCGCAGAACCAGCAGTGTCAGGTAATTTTTGATAGATGTGGGCATTCAATGATGTGACAATATCGGCGGCCCGTTGGGCGATTACCGTTGAACTGATATATCTGTTCGGATTAACGATTGACCCAATTCTGGGGAATATGTACCCGAAACGTTCACTCGACTGAACTATATCTCCATACCCGCCGAGTGCGCTTCCTACAGTCCCGCTCAGTGCATCACCACTCTTTGCAAAGATCTTTCGATTGAAGTTGGATGGAAGCACTAATAAAGGAGCTTCCAGAAGTCCCATCCGCCATTCCGGATCAAGAGTTGAAACGAAGTATGGGTTGAACGGCATGACATCACTATTACAGAATCCCGACAGACTTAGCATGCTTCCCACGATGTCCCTGAAACCGAGCAAGGCTGGGTTTCCATAAACATTCGTATCGAAGAAGTTCTTATTCGTTGCAGTACCAGTAGGCGAACCGCGGACACCAGTCCCAACATCGAAACCGTGATTCAGACCCCTTGCCAGTGGATCGGTAACTTGTGACATTGGTTTCGTCAACCAGGTGAGAGGGTAGGCCTCCCTATTTGATACTGTCTCTACTATGACATCTGGGTTGTAATGACTGACCACACTAGATGTTCTGACCCGACAATACGGGCCGGCACAGTGAAGCCAGAAGCACACCCCTTTGATTTTGTAGTCGACACATGCAAGGTCCATTGTGTCCGCTATTAGATCGAAGATTTCGACCTTCTTATCACCATCAGGAAGAGTGCTATTGGCATCTATGGCCATCGACTTTCCACTTATGACCATTAAGCACGAAATAGCAATCCGCGCGCCTAGAGATAATTTATTCACCATTCCCCCTTGTCGAGCCGTTCAACTCTCCGCGGCTGCGCGTCTTTTCAAAGATCGAGTAGGCCTGTAGAGGATCGAGGCCATACACTATCCATTTTTTATTAAAAACAACTGCTGGTACCTTCTCTACATTCAGAGAACGAGCCAACGTCAAAGACTCTGCAGTAGACGCATACTTTTCCAGGACACTCATTTTACTTAGCTTCGCGAACCGTTTGGTGGCAATTGCAGCAGCCTCCGCTTCAGAGGCTGGAAGCCCGGCACTCAATTCCATCTCAAGCTTGTAGATTTCATCTATCTGTCGGATGTGCACTGGTACTATCAACTTTTTAGCCAGTTGAGCACTTTCCACGTCATATCGAAGGCCATCCACGGTAAACACATCTACTTGAGTAACCTGAACTTCAGTAGCTTTAGCTTGCGAGTTCAAAATCGGGATCAGGAAGGTGAAAGCCATCAAGCTACGTCTTATCATCTGCCGCGCCTCCATGCCCTTCCAACCTTCCCCATGCACATCAAGGGGTGGACCGTTTCGCTGAACTCAACAATTGCAGGTTGCCGATAAGAGTTTCTAGCATCGGGGCCTCGGTTCAGGGGGGCTGTGTGCTTCAGCCTGGCTCTATCCCAGACGGTCGCGGGACATCTTACCGGCGTCATCAGGAAGCCTCCTGTAGGCGTTGAGAGCGGCATACAGCGTCAGAGCTGCGAGGCCTGGTCTTTAAACCCCGCTTGCGGTTTAGTTCTTGGGCCATCATCTCTGCTGCTTGGTACTGGGATGACAACCCATACTGTTCCATCAGGGCTCGACGTTCGTTCTTTTCGTTCGGGTCTGTCATGGCCAGAGTCAAGAATATTGATGGCGGCACCTGGCGAACCAGCATCTCGCCAACGGTCTTGGGGTTACCCATCACAACACCCTCTGTGTAGGCCCGCTGCTGCTTAGAGCAGCTCAAGATCATAACTTTCTGCTCAGGGGTTAGATTTCGGTACTTGCTAAGGTCTTCCACCTCTTTGTATTCCATATTCAGCAAGAACCACCACTCGAATAGGCCAAGCACCTTCTTGATGTCATCTCCTTTGGAGAAATCCTCGACGTTCTGTGTGGCCAACAACATCCAAAGCCCAATTTTTCGGGCAACTTTTACAGCAAACGCAATTTGATACCCAAGAAGGGGGTTACCGGTGTAGAGGTGAGCTTCATCCACGATGTTCACGACATCACGGCGTTGGCTTTGTGTCTCTTCCGCCTTGTTAATTACTCTCTGCATGTAGCCAATGTAAGCAAGAGCAAGCTGAGCTGGATACCGATCCGAACCGTAAACTCCAACATCAAGCACTGTTACATCGGCATCAGGCCAGGGCTCGCCAACGGTGTTGAACATTCGAGCATCAAGCTCGCCAGTGCAGTACATCTCGAGAGAGGCCGCTAGTTCCTTTAACCGGGTCCGCTGGTCAGGCTCCAGCTTGACCTCTCGTTCCGCGATGTCGAGCATTGCCTCTCGAACATCCTGAGTCAGCGTTTTTTTGCCATCACGAAGACTCTTAATCCCTGCAGCTAGAATGGCTGCTCGCATAAGTGCCTTATCCAGCTGAGTGATTCGGGCGAATGCTTCCATGTTGCCGCCTGTCACCATGATGTAGAGAGACTGCTCCATTTCACCAAGGGGATCCCGTGGTGCATCATCTTCATCTTCGTCCACTTCCTCAGCCGGCGTCTCATTCTGCGCAGCCATTACTGCTGCCTTAGCTTTCGCCTTGGCTTCTTCGATTTGCTTCACAACTTCGCCGGCATCGAGGAATGGACAGAGGGAGAACTTGGCAGATTTGTTGATCCGCATGTAGTTAACCGTCAGGCCGTGCTGTGCGAAATATTCACTCAACAGCTCAAACGACCCACCTTTATCCAAGATGAATAGCCGCGGTCGATGCACTGCCATCACAGAGGCAGCCATATAGTTCAACGAGGCTGATTTACCTGAGCCTTGGGGTCCGATAACCACACCATGAGCAGCACGCACCCGGTCTTTGCCAAACATGTCTAAGGTAAGGGGCTCCCCCCCTCGATTCCATACCACGAGCCCTGGATTCCCAGTTCCCTGCTCGCGCCCAAAGATCGGGCACATGTTGGCTAAATGCTGGGAGTAGTAGAGTTGCATGTACTGGCGCTTCGTATCCAGCTCAGGCTGGAAGCAACCAGGCAGGTGAAGCGGGTAAGATTCCGTGATCAATGGGTCTGTGGAAGCGTCTAGCGCCATGACTCCGTTGGAGAGGAGGTTGTTTTTTAGCGACTTGCATCGGTCCTGCAGCTCAACCAAATTTTCTCCGCGAACGTATACGCCCTGCGAGGCATAGAATACGTCCTGATCGTTCTGACGCTGAAGTTCGACTTCATTAAGAGCCTGCTGGGCTCGTTGCGCTTCCTGGGTCTCACCTTTTTGGGCCGAACTCAAGCTCATGAGGTGCGAATCAATTTTCGTGGGGCTGACGAAAATAATTGTCTGAACAAGCATTGCCCCGGCCGGGACAGAATCCATTAGACAGCTCGAACGCTGATTTTTACCCGTACCCTTGGAAACCTCACCAGTCAACTGCCCCATATCCGGAGCCTGAGTTAGCCCCTTAAAACGCATGAATGTATGTGGCATATCATCAAACCACCAACACCCATTGTCAGGGTCAGATATAGGCTCAGAAAATAAAACACTCTCAGCCAGATTAAATCCGTATGGCTTGTCATTTTTACGCTTAGGGTAGCCTACCAGCCGATATAGGGCTTCACGATCACCATTGGTAATAGGAGGGTTGGGGTTAAACCAATCCGTTAGCCACCGAAAAACAGTCTCGCCATCTAAGCGGCGAATCTTTACGCCAGAAGATGACAATAAGTGAGAAAAACGATCTGCAACCTCGTTGATGTCATTTATTGGATCGAAACTTGCCGATTCAATTTCTAACTTCGAACAGCGTCGGTAGATAACGCAATATGTGCGCCGCATTTGGCCACGCCATTGCTTGCCAGTGACCTGAACATCTTTAAAGATCCCCTCCTCTTGGTTAACACCACGAAAGTGCTCCTCGAGAACATCAAGAAACTGTTCTGTGAATTGAGTGTCACGAACTTCTTCATGAATAGAGGAATATATCTCATCGACATACCTATACAAGTCATCGTCCTTCCATGAATAAATTTGAAGAACCCAGTCAGAACCTCCGTGAGCAATCCCAAATGCTTGCTTGAATGCGGCTTGAAGAGTATTCCTAAGCTCTGCAATTTGGTCTTTGGAACGCCCCTCAGTTGCAATTGGAGATGCAGCAAATACTACTGCTTGAGAATAGCAATCTTCAAGCATAAAGGTTTTACTTTCTTCTAGGTATTCGGTAATTGAAAGCCTATCGGCAAAGCTATTTGGATTACGTCTATAATGTGACTCAACCAGTTTCTGTGTGACCGGCCCAAGCTTTCTAGCAAAGGATGGCTTACGAGACTCATCAACATAAGCAGCTTCTTTGGATTCATGGTCAACTTCGGGTCGTTCATTGCCGTATTGAAGCCTATTCTTATTAGATGACTTATTAGCTTGTGGAATAAAAATATCTTTAATATCCTGAAATATGCTCACAAGTTCACCTTAATCTTTATATTGCTGATTATCTGCCGCAACTTTACTCTGGTCATACCGAACATCCATTAACGGATATAGTTCACCAGGTAGAGCATACTCGTCACGTTCAAACATTTTTGTTTCTGTAATATATGCAGGGACCGGAGAGCGTCCTTTACCGGTTAGGTGAGCAGGAACAAAAATATAAAGCGTTGGGTTAGGGAGAACCTGATAACGTGGTTTTGGTGAGTTGTGCAATTCATACACATCAATGTCAGGTTGGACTCCAGCCATCTGAGGTGTCGTCATAATGCGATAATCACGTGCACCAGCGCCACCACCCATGGTCTGCTCAAACACCATTTCAGCAGTGATGTCAGATTTAGGAATTACATCTTCCTTACTGGCACAACCAGCAAGGATGGCGTTAATCAAAGCCACGATTGTTACTGTAGTGATTCGTTGGTTGAACATGGGATACCTTGCGTCCTTTTTTATCGTAATCGATGTCAATTTGGCTGGTCAGATGGATTTCAACTCTGGTTCCAGGAGGTACGTAAACAGCGTCATATGCCCCTTGCTGGCGCTCAGCAAGAGCATCCGAACCAGATTGGACCCCCTTTCCGACACCTTTTCCAAGCATGTAGTTTATGCTGTTACTTTCGCCGACAATCGACGAACTCGAACTTCCATCAGTATTCTTTGTAATCTCCGCTTGCCCATTCGCAAAAGCTTCGGCCGCTCCAGCAATTGTGTTTATTCCCATTGTCTGAGCTAGATATGACGGTAAGTTAGTAATGTACTTGCCTGATATGCAAGGAACACCCTGGTAATCAGCTAAATATCCTAACCCACCACCATCTTCCTTACCTTTGCTAGCAACCGTGCGAATGGTCCCATCAATAAAGGTGTAGGTGACGCTATTAATCTGTCCATATAGACATTTCAGAGTGTAGTCGCCCCTCGCCAATCCAGAGACAACCATCCCTTGAAGGTTAGGAATCTTGATACCGTTGGTGGCCAAGTTTTTTTGACCTACGACAACTTTGAATGGGAATGGATCGGTTACTTGATTATTGAGTGGCACTCGACCTATTAACGCAGTGGCGCCTACAGAACCGAGAAAACTTGCGTTCTCTGGAATTGTATAAATAGGAACCAAGCTACTCTTCTTCTCATCATCTGAGAGTGCCATAAGGTTTGAATTTGCATTCCTTGATGTGTGCAAATTCCGATACCCGGAGCCTTTAAATTTTGGGTACTTGAGTACGTCTTTCCCAGTCTGTTCATCAGTAGCTCGCTGCGCATCAGAGGGAATAATCCAATCCACACCCTCGTCACTATCTGCAGGTAGTGATGTAGAGCCAACAGATTGTGATCCGCTGCCATTCGGATTAAAGAGGTTAGGTACTGCTGGTAAGTCAATAGATTTTCTTACATTACCTGCAGGCGCTTCATCTTGTCCCAACCCGAAATCTCTCCCGGGTTGGGCTCGTTCTGGGTAAGGGTCCACGACAGTCTCAGTCGCCACCGGCTGCTGTGGCTCTGAATTCTCATTGGGTGACAGCTTCGACTCAAGTTCTTCAATTTTTTGCTTCAGAGCTATAACCGTCGGACTATCGGCCTCCACGGGCGGTGCAACAGGAAGAGCTGAGTTCCTTGAATTGGACTTCCCTTCTTCCACCTGTACTAGGCGAGTGCTCAAATCTGTTACAGCTTTAGCCAAAGCCTCAACAGATGTTTCCGGGGTATCCGCTTCAGCACCAAGGCGTGTGTGCCTGCGTTCAATTTTAACCTTACCCTCACCCTCGCCTTGCTCCGCTTTAAGGGTGTCAGCATGGTTATTCTCTGGAGCGGTGAAGGCCGTATATCCAACTACGATGGCTCCCACTAACATAACGCCAGCGCCGATTTTTAGCATTGGGTTTTCCCCTACCATTACACCACTCATCTATTGCTCCCCAGGCGACCATTCTGATTCACAGCAGGTTGTGATGACGCCACAGGAGCCCATGGAGCAGGGCTTTCATACCTGGAGTCACTGAAGGGGCGATCGGAGATTACATAAAGCATGGTAGTGTCCCCAGGAACGTTATTCTGATTCAGCTGGATATGTTGTGCCGCCGCATACGCATATTGCATATTCAAATGGAATGGGTTTACCTTGACCGGTGCTGACTTGCGGTTAACCAATTTGATAGCGGTTAAATACTGGCCGGAAGTGCTTTGCCAAGCTGCGATTGGAGTCACATCGAAAATACCATACGAGGTATCGATAAATAGATCTCTCATATCTTCCGCACTATTTAATGCTGTACGATTCAGTCTTGGTTCATTGGTTCGTAAACGAGGCGGGGCATAAAATTCCCTGGCTGCGAACTGGATCATTTCCTCTGGAGAAATGGCCGCATCACCAGATGTGTCGAATGGTGTACCAGCGAGGGGGTTTTCAACAACAGGAGCCGACTTCTGCGAGTCAGCACCAGTTCCTGAGCCGGCCTCTGCTACAACACCGGTTCCGGCCTCAGACCCTGGTACGGAGATCAACACTTCATCGAGTGGAGCGCCTGCACGTGGCACTGCAACGAGCTCGAGTAACACAATGTCACCAGAATCATTCAACTTCACCTTCACTTGTGTCGGAGCAAACTCTTCTTGGGCTGTCAAATATAGGGTTCCCTGCATACTGTCCGCATCAAGCTTATCGGCGAGCGAGCGAGGGCGCCCGAACACAACATGGTCTGGGAAATGTATAAGGCGTTGCTCCCCAACTTGCAGTGGGATCTTGATCGGCTTGCTACGCCATTCTATTGGCTCTACAGCAAAAGCTGAGCAGGACATAACTAGCGCTAAGCTAGATGCAAGGAGACATATTTTCATCACTGCTCTCCCCCCTCAAACTCAATCCGAAGAGGTTGATTAATAGCTGTGATTCGCATGTTGAATGGGTTGCAGACAGATCCAGAATTGTCAGCGGCAACACGAACGCGATAACGAAGAGCGTGATCTTTTACCTGAGTTCCCTCTAACGATTCGATTAGACGCAAGTCTAAATCAACATCCCAAATACCTGCACCAACTGAAGACACTGATCCTTCTACATCCTTTAGATCTGTAATTTCGCTTAAGCGGCGAGTTCTATTTGCAGACTGACCATCGCTAACACGGAGAGCGTGCAATGCGATCTGTTCGCTTTTCACATTCTCGGATATATAGCAAGCGTACCGGTTCAGATTGTCTGGCATTTCCTTGTCGCCATTCGTTTTCCAATAGTTTATTGACCTAACAACTTCACTTGCGAAAAGGTATACATTGGGCTTAGGTATTGTGTTGCTATCAAACTGTGCGCCGGCCGATAAATCAGGTGGAATGTGAACGGTAATATCATTCTGACGGACCGCACTTATGACCATCTGCGCTATCAGAATGAATAGTAAAACTCCTGATATAAGCTGCCAGTCCTTAACTCTGGCATCGCTTCTATCCAATGCATTTCTCGCCCTACCTTTATTACGACCAAACACATTGTTCATTATTACTTCCTTACCGGACCAATGTAGTTAATGTTTTTTCGTTTTGACAGACGAGTGTCCCACTTGATTTTATCTGTCATCATCCCGTCAAATTTCATCCAGCCGCGTTTTTGGGTGTACCGTTTTAACTTGAGCCACATCAAGGGACCGTGCCTCTTTTTGGCTGACTCAATCTTCCCTGCTACAAGGGGGATTACGCCAAGGCTTACAATCATCCCAATAACAAAACCAATTAGCCCCTCGCTAATAAGCACTGAAAATATAACTGCACTTGTGCTACAACAGATCGCAATTGCCGTACATGTGACAATTAGCAACTCATCAATCGTTAACCCTTTCCATAGCGCAGGCTTTTTATCAAGCCGCTCTAAGGTTGTCTGTATAGTGTGCTCTCGCCCCATTTTCACAGCCTTAAAATATATTAAGCGCTATAACGCCAAGTGATATCCCAAGTGCAACCAAAAGCGCACCGGCCACGATATTACTTACCAGATCACGCCAAGTAACCTTGCTACCTTGCTCGCCGATCTGGTGATACTTTTGCCATGCGTTCTTCGCAACAGTTAACAACAGAGCTACGATGAGCAGCATGACTAAAAGGTTCACGCCCAATAAGAAAAGACTGATAACAAGGTCATGTGGCTGTTCAACGGCGCCATTTCCATTAGGCGGGGTTATTGTTGGTATACCCACAGCGAAGGCAGGAAAGGAAATCACTGCAAGGCTATAAGCCTGCACACTAAGCCTTTTCATTTACATACTCCCAATTTAATAGGCAGGTAATACCTGCCTATTATAAAATGTCGAATTAGCTAATTGCGCTCGCACCGAAAACACCAACCGCATAGTTGGCCATAGCAACACCAAGGCAGATCAGTAAAGCCCCGGCGACCAGGTTGCTCGCCAAGTCACGCCAAGTCACCTTACTGTTCTCTTCCCCTAGTTGGTGGTATTTTTGCCAACCGTTTTTCACAACAGTGATAAACATCAGCGCAACCAGTAAAAAAGCAATGACCGTAAGCCCCCATTTAAAGAGGTTTACTATCAAAGCAAATGGATCATTGCTTGCCGAACCACCTGGGGCATTTATTGTAGGCAGGCCAACTGCATGAACCTCACCAGCCCCCGGTGTCAGAATAGTTGTCGCCTAATCTGAATAATCTAAATGTGAAGACCGGGGGCGGATAAAGAGTGTCGA
>NZ_JAPDBT010000034.1:0-23364 GCF_027705405.1 Aeromonas sp. QDB34
CCGGGCGGGACGGCAGACAGAGGCCATCACCTGGTGGGCGGCGCGCTCGGCTGCCAGGTTCCCATCGCGGGCAGGAGATGGCTGCAGTGCTGCAATCGCTCGAGGTGCTGTGTCGGCCGGTGACGTTGCCGGGCTCGGGTCACCGGTGGGGCGCTGCTGGGCGATGGCCAAGTCCCCGGGCGGGACGGCAGGCAGGGGCCATCACCTGGTGGGCAACCCGGTCCGGTGGCCTGGCCCTTAGGAGAGGGTGATCGAGGGGAGGAGCAAGCAGCAGTGCTGCAACTGTTGGGGCACCCCGCTGGCCAGCAGCCCCAGCCTCTCCTTGGTGGTGCGAGATCTGATCCGGTTGGCGTGCTGCTGGACCATGGCCAAGTCCCCGGGCGTGGCGGTGCGCCGGGATCATCACCTGGTAGGCGAACCGGTCAGGCGGTCTGGCCTCAGGAGGGGTGATCGCGGACAGGAACGCGCTGCAGTGCTGCAACCGCTCGTGGCACCCCGCTGGCCAGCAGCCCCAGCCTTTCCCTAGTGGTGCGAGATCAGATCCGGTGGGCGTGCAACTGGGCCATGGCGATGGCCATGTCACCGGGCGGGACGGCAGACAGAGGCCATCACCTGGTGGGCGGCGCGCTCGGCTGCCAGGTTCCCATCGCGGGCAGGAGCTGGCTGCAGTGCTGCAATCGCTCGAGGTGCTGTGTCGGCCGGTGACGTTGCCGAGCTCGGGTCACCGGTGGGGCGCTGCTGGGCGATGACCAAGTCCCCGGGCGGGACGGCAGGCAGGGGCCATCACCTGGTGGGCAACCCGGTCCGGTGGCCTGGCCATTAGGAGAGGGTGATCGAGGGGAGGAGCAAGCAGCAGTGCTGCAACTGTTGGGGCACCCCGCTGGCCAGCAGCTCCAGCCTCTCCCTGGTGGTGCGAGATCTGATCCGGTAGGCGTGCTGCTGGACCATGGCTAAGTCCCCGGGCGTGGCGGTGCGCCGGGATCATCACCTGGTAGGCGAACCGGTCAGGCGGTCTGGCCTCAAGAGGGGTGATCGCGGACAGGAACGCGCTGCAGTGCTGCAACCGCTCGTGGCACCCCGCTGGCCAGCTGCCCCAGCCTTTCCCTAGTGGTGCGAGATCAGATCCGGTGGGCGTGCAGCTGGGCCATGGCGATGGCCATGTCCCCGGGCGGGACGGCAGACAGAGGCCATCACCAAGTGGGCGGCGCGCTCGGCGGCCAGGTTCCCATCGCGGGCAGGAGCTCGCTGCAGTGCTGCAACCGCTCGAGGTACCCCGCTTGCCGGCAGCCCAAGCCTCTCCCTGGTGGTGAGAGATCAGATCCGGTGGGCTTGCTGCTGGACCATGGCCAAGTCCCCGGGCGGGACGGCAGACAGAGCCCATCACCTGGTGGGCGGCGCGCTCGGCGGCCTGGTTCCCAGGTGCGCGCTGCGGTGCTGCAACCGCTCGAGGTACCCCGCTTGCCGGCAGCCCCAGCCTCTCCCTGGTGGTGCGAGATCAGATCCGGTGGGCGTGCTGCTGGACCATGGCCAGGTGCCCGAGCGGGACGGCAGACAGGGCCATCACCGGGTGGGCGACCCGGTCCGGCGGCTTGGCCCTGAGGGGCGGGTGATCGTGGGCAGGAGTACGTTGCAGTGCTGCAACCGATCAAGGCGCTCTGTCGGCCGGCGACAAGACGGTATGAAAGGCGGCTGAGAGAAGTTGCGGCTGCAGAACTGCAACCGCTCGAGGAACAAAGCTGTTAGCTAGTCTGTGAGCCAATCGACAGCTGTATTGTGTGTTACCGCTTCAGTAGTTGTTTCAATTATGACACTGGAATATCCCCCCACGGTGGGATTTACCCCCATATTAGCCGCATGTTCTGCTTCATCGAAAGTGGGGAATACGGCACATGATTCACGACTGTAGCCTCTTTCGAAAATAATCTTGCAGCGCCCATGGTATCCGTCAGGCACTGTTGAAATAACATCTGGCGTAATTTCATCTAGGGAAGGTGCGAACAAGTCCCTGATATGAGATCATGTTTGTCATCTGGAGCCATGAAACAGGGTTCATCATGAGTCATCAGCTCACCTTCGCCGACAGTGAATTCAGCAGTAAGCGCCGTCAGACCAGAAAAGAGATTTTCTTGTCCCGCATGGAGCAGATCCTGCCATGGCAAAACATGGTGGAAGTCATCGAGCCGTTTTATCCCAAGGCTGGTAATGGTCGTCGGCCCTATCCGCTGGAAACCATGCTGCGCATTCACTGTCTGCAGCACTGGTACAACCTGAGCGATGGCGCGATGGAAGATGCTCTGTACGAAATCGCCTCCATGCGTCTGTTTGCCCGGTTATCCCTGGATAGCGCCTTGCCGGACCGCACCACCATCATGAATTTCCGCCACCTGCTGGAGCAGCATCAACTGGCCCGCCAATTGTTCAAGACCATCAATCGCTGGCTGGCCGAAGCAGGCGTCATGATGACTCAAGGCACCTTGGTCGATGCCACCATCATTGAGGCACCCAGCTCGACCAAGAACAAAGAGCAGCAACGCGATCCGGAGATGCATCAGACCAAGAAAGGCAATCAGTGGCACTTTGGCATGAAGGCCCACATTGGTGTCGATGCCAAGAGTGGCCTGACCCACAGTCTGGTCACCACAGCGGCCAACGAGCATGACCTCAATCAGCTGGGTAATCTGCTGCATGGAGAGGAGCAATTTGTCTCAGGCGATGCTGGCTACCAAGGGGCGCCACAGCGCGAGGAGCTGGCCGAGGTGGATGTGGACTGGCTGATCGCCGAGCGACCAGGCAAGGTAAGAACCTTGAAACAGCATCCACGCAAGAACAAAACGGCCATCAACATCGAATACATGAAAGCCAGCATCCGGGCCAAGGTGGAGCACCCGTTTCGCATCATCAAGCGGCAGTTCGGCTTCGTGAAAGCCAGATACAAGGGGTTGCTGAAAAACGATAACCAACTGGCGATGTTATTCACCCTGGCCAACCTGTTTAGGGTGGACCAAATGATACGTCAGTGGGAGAGATCTCACTAAAAACTGGGAATAACGCCTTAAATGGCGAAGAAACGGTCTAAATGGGCTGATTCAAGGCATTTACGGGAGAAAAAACGGCTCAAACAGGAAAAAATGAAATGACTGAGTCAGCCGAGAAGAATTTCCCCGCTTATTCGCACCTTCCTTATGCTTTTGAGCCATGCATGCATTTGTTTTTAACCTTCTAAACTGTAGTTGAAACCTATCTTTTCCTCAAAATATCCTCTATGTTGTCCAAGGAAAAGATAATCCAAAACTTTGGAAAAACATAGTAAGTGTTTCAGAATTGCACTTGATAAACGAAACTTCATTACTTAATAATAACTATACAGCATCTATCCGTTATAGAAGTCAGGATACACCAGTAAAAGTAACCCAGAATGAAAATGGATATATATTTGAATTTTCTGCACCACAATGGGCTCCAGCCGTTGGACAGAGTTTAGTACTTTTCCAAGAAAATGAGTGCCTTGGAGGCGGAGTTATTTCTGAAATCCACTAGTAATATATACTAACTCATTCCCTATAACCTTCGAATCAAGGATTTTTATCCAACCTTTTGTAAAAGATTCAAACCATAGCTGGTAATTCTCTTCCATTCCCTTCTCCTTTCCAGATAAAGACTTTATTGGAAAAGATATTACAAAGTTTTGAGTATGAAAAAGCTGTAGGAAATCCAAGATATTTACATCTTGCTGTTTTAGCACAGGAAGCATCTTTAAAAGGAATACTACATCATAAGTACCTTTGTAGACATCACTCTCTTTATTCAAAAACCTATACTTTATCGTCGTCTTTAACTTCCCAATAATGCTACTCAAAAAAGCTATCTCAGCTCTATCAATATCGTATGCATGATATATTATTTTTTCATTTTCATTCCATTGGTATAAAGCTAATGGATTGAAGCCACAACCAAAATCTAAAATAGATGAGACATGTTTGATATTTCCAAATACATAAGTGTAAAAGTCATTTAATGTTGCGACTCTTTCATTCGTCGAAGAATGAATCTTTAGTAAATCTTCTATTGATAACTGCCCCTGATTGTACTTTTTTAATAATTTATCCCAATTAGGATAGGCAGAATAGTAAGACCCCCATATTTGATGCAATTTCTTTTTAGAATAATTCTCAACTTCCTTTAATTTATATTTCTTCTCAGAAATGGAAACAACCTTTTCAACAATATCTGAATCAAGGTTTTCGTACTTTTTTGATTCAAGTATCTTCTTAACAACATCATTCTTATCCATTTGAAAGAACCTACAAGTTAAGTATTTGATAGGAACTGTCATTTCGGGTTTTTTGCGGTTTCGGGTCAAAATTCGGTTTTTCCCCCGAACTACGACTGTTTTCGCACCCCGAACAACTAATCCAATCAGAATTTTCCGGCAACGCCGACTCTAAGAAGTGTAATTCCAGTCCATTTCTGCCGTCAACCCCTGATTCGCGTTAATGCGACAAAGCTCAAACACATAACTCCCCCACGAAGCCATATAAACTCCGATTTCGAGGTGTTATCCTGTTCCGCATAAACTTCGTTTTTGGGTATTATACCTACACCAAAGCAAGCTCAGGAGGTGAACGAGCACAGACGGCCACTGGCTGCTCCCGTTCCTGCTGCTTTGCCCAGTTAATAATCTTGGCAAGCTCCTTGGGATCCTCGATTATCGCCACAACCGACATTGTTCCCTGGCATTTTGGGCAAACAAACGGGTCAACTTCATAGACTTTCTGTAACAACCGTGCCCAACTTTGTTTGCGCAACTTGGACCAGGCATCGGAAACTTGGACAGTTTCCGGTTTCTCCTGAGGTATGGCTGGAACAATTTTGGATTCGCGTGGATGACCTTTTTGCCAACTTTCTGGGGCCAGGCTATAAATATTGGGGCGCTCTTGCCACTGCTTGCGGACTTTGCCCGCATATACGCCATAGCGACGAAGCAATTGAACCCGCCTTGGTGGTAAATGGGCCACAAGCTGGTCGACGAATTCAAAGCCTTTGAAGGTCTCTGTTTTTCCTTTGTAGAATCCCTTTGGGCTAGCTGTCCAGATTATCGTGTCGGAAGCTGGATCATACTGAATTTTTTCTGCACAGGTAGCGCCGCGAACGACATACTGGCCGAGGGCTTCTCGATCGGCCTTGTTGAATAGTCTGGTTTCGCTCTCGATGCTAAAGCCGGAATGCTTCCAGTCTCTGAGCATGTTCACTCGGGCTTGATCTATTAGTTCCTTTCGCAGAAACAAAGCCATAATCGCTGCTTGCCTAGGTAATCAATCATGTTTTATCCTGTGAATTTAAAAGACAGCCCATCACTTTGGGGTTGTTCAACTTCGTCTCACTGTAACAATGGAGAGGATAACCTCTCCATTTTTTTAAGCAGCTTTTACGCCTAGCACTTGGTCTCTTGCCATTTTGTTCGCATCATGAGGCGTATGGCCTGCTGCCTTATAAAGATATTCGAGCTTCATATGTTCAAGGGCCATTACAAGGTCATTAGAACCAAGCCCCATACTTCCGTAGAACTCTTTTAGCTCGCCAACTCTTGTGTAGTCCTCGCCTTTAGTCGAATAACTAGCTATAGAGAATCGGTCCAAAGTCACGCGGCCAATCGAATTGATATTGCCTGGGCCGAAGATCATTACTTCACTGTAACGTTCATCATCTCTGCGTACAGATTTTAGCAGGCGCATTTGATAGTCATCTAGCACGACCCGTTCACTTTTCGAAAGGGCAGCAATGGATTCCTTTTTCTGAGACATCATAAATAACCAGTCGCTGTTTGCGAATACAGCGGCTGCAGCGGGGTTTCTGAAGTAGTCATCAACACCTTGCGTGCCAGTGACAAGAGCCCCAACGTACTTTCTTGCCCGTCTTGAAACGTCTTCTACGAATTTTGAGTCTCGGCCTTCAAGTAGTTTCCATCCTTCATCAATTTTCAAAATAACAGGACTCTTTCGGTCTCCGAGATACATTTTCTCTGTTACATGGAACATTAGTATTTTCATAACGACTTGTAACATTCGAGCTCCGCCTTGAGCAAATTTCTCTGTCTCAAGCACAACGTATCTGGAGTCGAAATTTATGTTACATGGGCGTTCAAAGAACTGCCCCCATGGGCCTAGCTTGGTGAAGGGTTTGATTGTCAGCGCGAGTTCATAAATGATAGCCCTTGTCGTTTCAGGTATTCCTACCTCTTCACTACGGAGCATCATCTCCTCATAGATGAGCGTAAAGGTTGTAGCTTGCTTATGCTTATTTATAACAAAAGGTATTACGTCGCTCAGGATACTCTCTTCTGTATCGGTAATATCCTGTCGTTGCCGTGCCATGGACGCGACAATTGAGGTAATCAGAGAGTTAACTTCTTGCCAATATTCATTCTGCTCTTGTGGTGACGCATTTTTCGCAGGGCCGATATTGGAGAAGGGGTTTAGTGATAAATTATCATCAAGATCGATGTATGTCCCGGAGAACAGTTCGCAGCTATATTTATACGAGCCGCCAATATCGATGGTGAAATCTCTTCCTCCTGCTGCTAGGACGCACTCAGTAATATAGTTCATGGTGACTGATTTGCCAGAACCTGATTTCCCTACCACCGACATATTGAAGTTGCCGTCTGGGTTTTTGAACGGGTTGATGTTCATCAGCTGACCACGACGGCCTAGCAATAGCATTAATGGTTCGCAGTTCTGGCCGCGCCATTCACCTTGTAAGTTTGCAAGGTTTGCAAGATTCCAGCTCATCATATGGCGTGTCATGCCAAGATCATCAAGGTCATCAAATAACCCCTCTGCCGCTGAGAATGGAATGCAAGTCATGAAATATGCAAGAGACAAGAAGCGAATTTTTTTTAAGCGCCATCCTTTAGCTGATTCGAAAATAGCTTTCGCTTGCTCCTCACAGCGGTTTCCTTCGCCATCCGGTGCAAACATGATAACGGACTGATGAAGCTTAATCGCTTTCTCGCCATCGTCCATGTGCTTCTTAACGAATAGCCACTCTTGCGCCTGTTGTCGCACATTCGGGTTCAGGGCGGCCAGTATGCTTGTATCCTGAGCCTTCTTTGTTGTTTTTAAGGCTTCTGTCGTGGCCTTTTCGATCATCCTGTCTTGCTTGGGAATATAGAAACTCGTGACCATCAACACCGAGCCGGTGTAGCGCATCGCATCCTGAAACACGCTCCCCAAGAGGTCTTGATTTTGCCACTGGGCCCAAAGCCTGGGGCGCTTCTTGACGGTAAAAACGCGAACGTCAAATGCATCCTCAGTGCCCTCATTGAGCACTAAGTTGGACATTTTTACGCGCAGTTTGGAATCAGGTTCGGTGGCCTGCTCATTTAGCGGAGTGACATCATCAGTAGTGATCTGGGCCGGGTACGGGTCACGAGTACGGCTGATCCAATCGCTGGTCAAGGAGACGATACTGTCTTTCCCAAGAACACGGTTGGCAATCCCCGCTTGCTCTAAACTCGCTTGGAACGACTCACGCATATTGACTGCTTGCTCGAGATCCGTGCTCTTGGGTTTTCCCGCCTTTGCCCAAACGAAAAATGCCCGGTGATGCATCAGGCGCATTGTACGGCCAGGAAAAATCGAGCCGTTAATGCCGCTGGCAAGATGCTTGACTCGCTCTGTGGTCATTTTTTGTATTAGAGGGTTTGGATCCGTGCGTGAATTAGCCCAGCGGTCTAATTGATCACGACACTTATCTGATATTTCAAGGATTATCTGTCCATAGACATTTTCACCCATGCTTGAATATGCTTGTGCAAGCTGCCTGACGGTTTCCTCATCTGCCCCATTTAATGGTGCGAGCTCCAACACATATCCATAGCTATTGCTGTTTATCGCCATCATTGTTTCAGAATCGAAACTCCGTAGCGATATGAGTGACGCAATGCCAGCACCATCATAGAAGGACTTGGTGGAAGGATGATAGGGCGTTGCACGCCCCATTTCATCATCACCAAATGTGAAAAAATTCCCTATGGATTCAGTTATAGAATCAAACCACCTCATATCATCACCGCCATTAGTTTTTTATGCCTGCGCCAGCCCAGCGACCTTTTTTCACAAACCAAATATATTGTTGATCAAACCAGAGGTCATTTTGGGTATCTTCTACAGGCGCGAACCACATCCTGGCCTGCTGGTCAGGAATCCGTCCCGGCGTGTATGTAGGAGTGGGGATGTTATAGGGCTCGGCATCGTCTTTAAGAACGGCAGAGCCCTTCTGCTTTACTGATTTAGGGACCGGGCTGAGATTATCTACGTCCTGAGTGGTAAGGCAGGGTGAGATACCATCATCCGATTTGCACTCGTAATCTGTTTTATAGGTGGATGCGGCGCACCCCCCCAGCAGAAAGGCGAAAGAAATAATTGCATACTTCATTGCGTTGTTCATATCTGTTCCTCAGTTATGACTACTTGGTCTTGTGAATATTTTTAATAACCTGATTGAGAGATGATTGATCCAGATACCCTTCGGAAATCAACGAGCCGGTTCGTCCATCATACAAAATAGGAGTGCCCATCCTTCGAATGTTGGTGTTCGGGTCTTTCGGCATAGTGGTGAAATATTGATTGTAGAAGTCATATATTTTCTGCAGCCCAGCAGTGTCACAATCTGTTCTCACACCGGATATCACATATCTACGCTGAGCGAAGTTTTCTATAGTTTTCAGTGGTTCATTGGAGCAGAAAACATCCTGAATCATGCTCTTGTCAGAGATGTTCGGTATAAGCAGTGCGCGAATGGTTGCATTCAATCCAGCACTCTTGCTTTCAGAGTAGAGCCTATTGCACCAACCACACTGAGGATCGAAAATTTCGTATATGACAGGGGCATCCGGGCCAGCGTCATGCAGCGTAATTGAATATTGTGCTATTTCTTCGAAGGCTTCTGCTGGAACACTGGTGGGAAGCGTAGGCCTGCCCTCAGTGGATATATGGCCTTCCTTGCTATTTTCCTTCGGCAAAATGCCCAGGGCGCGCTTGCGGTCTACAGTGATATCTCTTTGGATGCTCGGGTCATAAATCCCACCGACAAAAAGCAGCTTCGCCTCGGTATCGGTGTAATACAGGTTCGTCGAGGATACGACTTCATACAGACCTGCAATGGGGGACGCATTGATCTTCACATCTTTGGATTTAGGGAAGTGTTCTGCAAACCGTTGTTGTACCGACTCGAGCCCGGAATCACGTGTGCTGATGAAATATCCGGCGATCCCTGCCAGAACAATCAATGTAAACGCAATTAAATTAACGGCGTTAAATTTAATGTATTTCATGTTATTCCTGTTTAGTAAAGACTGGTGTTCCAGTTGGTTACGGTCGCATCCTGAGCCTGTGAACCCTGCACCTGTGTGGTGACAGGCTGGGCATATTGGATTACCTGCTGTGCCGCTTGTTGGTAGTTCTGCGGAGATGGCGCAGTATTGAGAGCCTGGTTGTTGATATAAACCCCAGAGGGAGTCTGCTGCTGAGCGGTTGCGGTTTGGCGGGCCCCGTCCTGCAGCTCTTGTTGGCCGGAGAGGTCGACGGGAGTGAAAAACACGATCTCAACGGGTGTGCCTGCTTTGATTGGCAAGACCGGCTGGATCTGTTCCAGGCGTTTTATGTAGTAGCGTTGCATTTGAGTACCGGTGGATTTCAACGCTCCGCCAGCAAGATCAAGCACGGCATCGCCACCGTCATAGGTTTTCACTGTGCCCATTGCACTCTTGCTGGTCTCGCCCTGGAGTCCCTGAACTACATCGCCTGTTGAGCCGAGAGCCCCAGCCCAGAAAGCGTGAGTCATCAGGTCGCCTTCTCTACGGACTACTTCCCCCTTAATCCCATACTGGCCACGACTGGCCAAATAGCCGTTGACTCGAACAGATACGTTGCGGCCGTCAGGATAGGTACATGACATCAAACTGATACGGGCAGGTGACATCTCCGCCGACTCGTCCCCATAGGCTGCCGCTTCCACAACGCAACCAGTGGTATCAACAAAGTGTTTCTTGCCATGCTTGTCCATCCCTGCCACAGCTCGACCTTCAATACGAACCAGTAGCGGGCGCGGGTCTTTCTGCGCGTCTACAGACGCAGATGTCCGAGCACCGATAATGATCCGCCCGGGCGCATAGCTACCTGGGGGGAGGTAGTCTTCACCAATCGGCTTGCCACCTTTCTTGCGGGAGGAAAGGTTGAATTCGAGGGTTTCCCACTTCGGCTTTCCTGTTACTGGAGTGCCGGCGTTAGCTGCAGGATTAGGCTGTGCGTAGCCGCGAACAGCTGGAGTATTTCGTGCTGAAGCACCTGCCGGAAGACCATCAGCATCGACCGCTCCACCGTTCCCAGTCTTGGACAGCTCACCTTGCAGTTCTGCAACTTTCCCCTCCAGCTGTTGGCGTGCTGCGGCGTCAGCCTCCAGGCGAGCAAGTAGATCCTCTTGATTAGCCAGTGCCGCCTCCCGCTCCTTCTTAAGGGTCTCTTCCAGTGCCTTGAATGAGTCGGCAAGGTTGGCCACGGTACCCAACATCTCGCTCTGCTTTCGTTGCGTCACGGAGAGTTCTTGGTCCAGTTGTTCCGCATAGCTCGATGCATAGTCCTGGTTTTTGGTGAGATCAGGGAGCCTCCATTTCCCCTGGTTCTGGGAAAGCCGTTTGGCAATGTCAGCGGCAGTGGTGCCTTGGGTCGAGGTGGCTGCTACTTGATCTTCCGTATATAGGCTGTAAACCGTATAGGCTCCGCCAATGAGGAAGCAAACGCACAGAAGCACACCAAACCATATCCATCCTTTTCGCCTTCTTGCAGCTGGATTCTCTGGAGTGAGCTCCTGCTCAATTACTTCATCAGCAGGGACCTCTGACATGGACGGGTCAGTTACGCTAGGTTCTACTCTGTTCATTGGAGGCCCTTAGTTTCTGCGGATCCGATAAGCGGTGATATGATGTTTCGGCGGCACCATAAATGCGTCCTTTTCCATCAGATACATAGGCGCATCTACATACACACCAACACCTGAGGAAGCATTGAGCTGGCGCTCATGCAACGGCAGTGAAACCGTGCCCTTATTTACGATGTCCAGCTTCTCTCCTACCAATGCGGTTGTAAGCCAGAGTTGAGTAAGCCGGACATCAAAACCATCAGGTAATGCCGTCTTCACACCGGTATCCATGACCCGCATTTCCACCCCATCAGGTAAACGTGACGCGGAAGGTATGAAGCGAACCATCTCCTGGGCCAAACCGAGAGCGGCTTCTTTCTCTGAGCTGAACTCTTTCCCCCAAACCAGCTTGGGGACTTGCGCAGCAACAGTGCCTACTGGTGGGGTATAACTATTTGCCGCAGCAGGGGGGATGGAGGGAGAAAGAATTACTTCTGCAGGTTCCCCTTGCCGGGGCTGGAAGCTGACGCGAAGCCGAATACCATTCTCGGTGGTGACCAGGGCACTGATCTTCTTCTCCAGGGCGCCCGATTCAGTTGGAATAATCATGAGCTCGCCAGTGTCAGTATCAATCGAGTGTTCGATCATTCCCCCCGGCACAGAAAGTTGAGCAATCCTGTCGTCGGTAAATGAAATGAAATTGGGCTCATCTCTCGATATGCCAATAGTTACTGGTTTCCCTTCGGTAAAGGTGACTGGCGTTACGGCGAAAATTGCAGGACTGCAAATTGCCATCGCTAATACAAATACCTTTCTCATTTGCTCTCTCCAAGATCGACAATGTCAAGCAATTGACCTGTTTCAGGCTTATATCTGAATCCGTACAGCACTTCTTTGGGGTCACCAACAGGCCTGCTGCCAAGACGAATTTCTTGGACCCCTCGAACGATCGCTAATTGTGTGGGGGCATCGAAATAGATGTCTGATTGGAAAAAGACAAACTTATAGCCTTTTGTCTTAATCTCTTTCGCTTGGTCATTTATCCATGCCTTCAGCTTCGTGTGCGCAGTAGGTGCTGCCCTTCTTAAAAGAACTCTTGCGGAGAGACCTACCGTGTCAGCGGTCATGTTGAAAAACAACAGCGCATCTTCATACGCAAGTTGTTCATAGTAGGCGCTGTCGCCAGCCTTGCTGGCCAATGAATACTCTTTGCAAGTACGAGTAGGAACGTGTTTGACCGGAGGGTCATATAAAAATATTTTAAAGGACAGTGCTACGTTGGCGGTCATCGTCAATAGCACCATGAATTTCCAGCCGTTGATTTTGCGACTGGCTTTAGCGACATCATCGCTATTATTCTTCACTTCTGACATGCAGGCCTCAGCTGTAGTACACGCGGATTGCTGAGTCAGGCAAATATCTCAGGCCGCTAACAAATTTTGGAAATATCCAATATTTGACATGTGATAAAAAATCCGGGTCACCTTTTTGTGCCTTTCTAAATACCAGGTAGAAGGCGATACCTACAGCAAGCCCAAGAATGAATTGGCCTGCGTTCCAACCCACGAGAATTGGTGCAAGTAGTAAGCCGAGTTCTTGTGTAGTGAATATCAGTATTTTGAAAGGGTCATCAAGGCGTTCGGGAACTAAATACATTTCATAATCGGACGACATAGAAAACTCCTATCTCCACGAGCAGGCGGGCCTATGTAGACCCGCCCCGGAGTAACATCAGATCAGGGCTGTTACCGTGAAGTCGACAATGTTGTCAATGCCGTTCGCAGTGAAACCGACCCCCAGGGCCGACATCAACAACTGCGGCTGGAACTTGAAGACGGAGCCGATCATGGCGAAGGTGCCGCTGACGCCGGTCGCCAGTTTGCCGCCGTAGCCGGTCGCCACCCCCATCGTCGAGTCGTAGGAGTCTTTCAGCAGGGTGTCGCCGCCGTTACCGGCGAGAGCAGAGGTTGCCGCGACCAGGCCTACGGTACCGACGATAGCTCGGGTGGGGGGGCGCTTCATGAGGCCAGAAATGGCCAACTGGACATTCACACTGCCTTTCAGAACAGCGGAATTGATCGATTGAATCATGGATGGATTCTCCTCTCTTCCATGGGGTTGCAGAACTGCAACGCCAAATAGCGTTGCAGCAATACTGGGACGAGGAGAGTGGGAAGGGGCGGGGCCCTAGGTGATTAAGGCTGTTCTAGACGAGAGTTGAAATCATTCTCAAACTTGCGTAGGAAATGGACCTCCGCAACGTCGAAATTCTCATCGATATACTCTAGAACTTTCTTTGCGTCTCTAAATGAACGGTACTTCTTAGCCCCTCTACGAGAACTCATCAGTACCAGCTCTGACACTTCTTCACCAATTCTCACTCTAAAGACAATGCGGTACCAAGTCTTCTCTCCATCCGAGGCTCGTTCCTTACCCTCGAAAGGGATGCAGTACAGGGCCTCCAGCACGTTGCGCTCGTCAAGAAGAAGGGTCTTGAGGTCCGCATGGGTCACCTCATTAATCGGGGGGTGAATCATCGTTACGTTTTCCTTTATCAATCCCCGCGTCGAAAATATATATATCGACACAGAGAAGGTCAATTGGATGTGCAAAATAATTATTATTGTTGGTCGTTTCGTACCGCGATGCTCTGCGGATAGCATTATTGTAACCACTCCTGTAGCTTTGCCAATTATAACCAGTGTGAGGAGATGGAGGTTTTGTGATGCGTTTGACACCAGAGAGCGAACCCAACTTCAAGGTGCGGTGCAGCTCAGGTTATCAGCCAGTGGTCGTCTATGACGCTGGCCGGCAGGTATACGTGATTGCTCAGAGGCTTCCCGGATGTGAACCTGAGTTCGCGCTGAGTTATAGGGTTCGTAGGGAAATTCGGATCTTTAAGACATGTCCTGTCGGAGCGCTGGAACAACTCGGTCTGAAAGAGGTGCCACTCATTCTCACTGAACAGATCGAAGAATGCTCGCCATTAACACTAAGGTCATCCAGCTCGTGATCACGGCCATGAGAGAAATGGCAGAGCTGGCCAAGGCATAGATCAGTACGTTAAACACCTGAGGCTGGTATTCGAGGAAGAAGGTAGGGAATGTGCTGACACCGAAGCTGGCAATGATGAGCAGTGTTGCAAGCAGAGGAAGGCAAGCCTTTATGTCCGCCCGAGACAGTCGTGCGTAAGCCAGGAAGGGGAAGCCTAGCCCGCCAAAAAGTAGAATATAGGGCAGGACAGTCAGCAGTGTTGCAGGAAGAGTATCGATGTGAGGTGCCTGCAACCATGCTGCCAACAGGGTATGGGACTCTGGCATAATCAGTGCCGGTGTGAGCATAGAAATGCTTAATGGTGCGCTACCGACGCACCCCATCCCTACCAGTGAAAGGAGGCCACGCTGGTACCTGACATCTAAGGTGCCGAGCACCCCCTCATACCCTGGAACACGTTGTAACCTCAAACGGGTCGGGAGGATCCCGAACGGGATTGCGACTATGCCATGCGTTAACTCATGCGTGAGGGTTCCAAGATAATGAAGGGAGAATGACACTTTCTCTGTAAACACCCGGGATATTGCCGAGCACAGCAACCCGCAGAAGGGGTACAGCAGAGCAGCGGCGACGATAGGTAGGGCTAAGAGTGCAAATGAAGGCCAGGCAGATACCAAAGTTCCCATTTATCAAATCCAGTGTGTCGATATATATATTATCGTTCCATTATGTCGTGACTTAGCCTATCATCGGGGACAGGCAAATCAAGTTGCCAACCGGGCGCCGGGCTGTGGTGCAAATGAGGATTTATCCATGCAAGCTAAGCTGTTTCGTTCATCCAAAGTAATCGTTATTGCAAATCCGAAGGGCGGGGTTGGGAAAACCACGTCTACAGTGAACCTTGGTTCCATCATCGCCAGAAAGTATGGCTGCAGGGTTTGTCTGATTGACGGTGAAAAAGATGGTTCGTTGAGCAATTTTCAGTTTTTCGGGAGCAATGAGCCGGGGGCAATTGACGTATTCAGTGGGTTCTCGAATGACCTGCAAAAGCAAATTCCGCTGTATCGCCATGCGTATGACGTCATAATTGTCGACACTGCTGGTGTAACTCCTGACGTAGGAGCGGGTTTTTCAACCTCGATGGTTGGCCAAGAAAAAGTCGCCCTGGCTGCTGTTGCAAATGCCGACCTGCTGCTGATCCCCATGAACCCAAGCCCTATCGATATCCGTAAGACGGAGCAATATGTCAATACGGTTGAGCGCTTGATGGTGATGAGACCCCAGTTGCGGGCGGCCATCATGCTGAATGAAGTCAAGAAGACCGAACGCCTGACTACGATGTCCATCGAAGAGCTCACTGGGCGTTGGGAACATGTTCCTCTGCTGCCCGAAACAATCCGGGACACCACTATTGTGAAGCAGGCCTTCGGTGCCGGTCTAGCCATTGATGAGTACGAACCCAATCATCCGGCAGCAGATGACTACCGGGCTCTCACCGACAGGGTAGTTGCAGTGCTGCAAGATCTGGATGGACAGTAAAGGGGGATACTTCAATGGGAAAGGGAGCTAAGGGTATTACCCTCTTTAAAAAACCGCAGCCAGACGATAAAGGTTCGACTCCAGTAAGCAAACCGGAATACTTCTTTATTCCTGATGTTGCGGCAGGACGAACGCTGGTTGAGATTCCTCACGACAGAGTTCGACCTGATCCTGATCAGCCAAGAACAGAGTGGGCAGAAGAGGATCTAGATGACTTGCAGGGAAAGGTTGAACCTGCAGGCAGACTTCTCCAACCGATAACCGTCCGAGAAGACCCTGACAAACCTGGATACTTTGTTATCAAAACAGGGGAGGGGAGATGGCGTGTAACGGGGCCAGACAGGCTGGGTTGGGCAACGATCACATGTATTATCGAATCCTCTGATATGGAGGTCGATACCCAGGATGTCTTCGCAAATCAGATCCTCGAGAATATTGGCAAAATAGCAATGCGGCCCCTTCAGTTAGCACAGGCGATTGAAAAGTGGATGCATGGCTTTGATGGTAAACGCAAGAGCGGTCGGGAAGCAGCAGCAAAGTTTGGGTTAAGTGAAACCGCGATCTCCAGGTATCGAAAGCTACTCGGGGCTGACGAGCGGATCCAAGGACTGGCCGGGCGGTTGACCAATATCAACACACTCACCTCGTTGGTCGATTTATCCAGGCTCGATGAGGCGAAGTTTGAGGACGTCATCACCCAGCTAGATGCCGGCACGCTGTTAAATGCAGAGCGATATTTGCAGCAGCTGGTCGCCGGCTTAAAGAGCCCGCAAGACCGGTCTAATAGTGGCCCCTCTAGCGCCACGAATACCAGCGAAAACCCTGATGCTAATCCAGAGCTGATGGAGGGGGGGGGTGAGGAACCGAGTACAACCTCTCCCCAAAAAGGCAAGCAACAAAGACAAAAACGGGCCCCAGGAAATGCCACCCCAGCTCACTTGCAGTGTGGCTGGAATGAGACGCTGACCCTGGTGGACGAAACTATCCCCACTGTGGACAGCATCACTGCTGCTGAGGCCGACGGGTTTGCAGTACTGCAATTCCAGATGGCCGGGGGTCCAATATCAATGAAGTTGTCCTTTGAACAGCAGCTACAACTGAAGTGGTTGCTGGATAAGGCGGCGGAGAACCACTAAGGGAGGGGCGAGCAATCGCCCCTATGGTGTGAATGGTTGAATCAATAAATGGGCTTCCCCCAGTAGATAAAAATGAACTGATCGCGGCTGGAAAATATTTCGGCCGTATTTTTCTCGAGTACGTGTGGAACTTGCCTCAGTACCGCGGGGCTAAAGGAAAAGACGAGCTCAGCCATGAGTTATTAACAATAGGCATGGCTGAACGTGAAGCACAAAAAGACACCCTGCAAGTGAAGGCAATCATTGGCATGATCTGCAGTCGACAAAATATTCCATACTGGTTGAATTATGCCGCAATGAAACTGGCACTCGAAAATAACTTCAAGCCAGTTCATCCTGCTGATTCAATCGGGATTGTGGCTACATCGCTTAAAGACTTTCAGAGTGGATATAGCAAGCGAGAGAGTAATCAAATAAAGCTATCCTCACTCATGTCATATATTGATATGACATATCATGTCGTTCTGCCTGAAGCTCACTATCCAATCATCATTGCCTATCTCGAACACCGTAGATACGAAGTCATGAAATAATAGGGCTGCTCTGTGAAAGTAATCAAGAAAGGGTTCTACGAAGCCACCAAGGGTGGTTATGTTCGTTCTTTAGAAGAGCGAGATCGGCAGTTGCTTTCCGATACCTGGACTCCATCATCAGATCCCTATACACGGCAACAATCCTTGCTGTTACAGATGAGAGAGCAACAACATTGGCTCTTGTGTGACTGTCAGAGCAGCAAACCAGTAGTCATGTATCCACGTAGATACCCGTCAGGTGTGATTGGTCTGGTTAACCACCCAGACCATCATGCTCATGAAGAACACTGTCCGTTCTGGAAAGTGACGAACCCTGAATCTGAGAAAGAAGGCCGCAAGCTACGGCGTGTCAGGCAACGCTTGGATTTTTGCTTCCATCAGCGTATTAATTCCGACCCCACGGAGCCTGAGGAACAAGATAAGGATCCATCGAAGAATAAAAAAAAGCCAGGAGATCCTGGTTTGGTCAAGCTTATATATTTATTGCTGGCTATATCCAGGTTAGACAGGTTTGATGGGGAAAACAGATATAACCAGTCACTTGCCATTGAGAGAATTCGTAAAGCAGCGGGCAGCCTCACAGTTGATAAGTTATTTACTGTTGCAGATATTCTGTATACAAATATCAGCGAAATTAATAGTGCAGTCAGAACTTTGCAGACCACAAAATCAAAGTGGTCCCGACGAGCCAGACCCCATGCAATATTCATTGTGATGTTTGATAAGCATGAATATGTGGGCAAGCAATTGAAGATCCAGTGGTTCAAAAAATCTGGCACAGAGTGGGATAAATCCGAATACATTTTCCCGTCACATATGAAAGTTGTGATGCCGGGGCGGGTGAATGTCGCTGAAGGGGGGCCATACATCATGGCATTTACGTTGGCGGATCCAGAGGGAAAAGAGGACTTCCCCTTCTTCTCACCCTGCAAGGGGGCCATTGTTCCGATCTTAACGAAAGAGCACCCGATGCCAGTTGATAGCCGTTTCGAGCGTGAGACGTTCAAGGCATTGCGAACTCTGGCAAGAAAAGAGCTGGAGTGCCAGAGATCAATAACCGTTATCAAGCCTCTGAGTGACCTTGTTGCGCCGCTTTCTGGAGAGCCTTGCCGCCCAGATGCGGTGATCGAGTTCGGGGTCAGGAAAGTCATCGTCGAGGTGATGGGAAGTTACAGCGACGATTATAAGTTGAGTAAAGCTATCACACTGCCTCGTATGCGAGAGATCGCGCCGGTGATCGAGTTTGACGCCCTCGGCGCTGACTTAGATGGCCAGCTCAGGGAAGAGGCCATGAAGGTGTGCAGACAGGCTGTTGCGCAGCTTACCCAGGATCCCTCTGGAAGCACTGCAAGTGAGCCAGATCCAAGGGGGTAGAATGAAGAAACGACCAGGTGTATTCATGGGCTACATTGAGCAATTGGACGACCCCTGGAACATCAATCAACCACCCGGCCCGCAGGCGCTCCCTGAGATTTGCCTTCACATACCATCGATGCTGTTGAGGAAGCCCTGAAATGGCTGTTGCCAGCGACTCGTCAAATCTCGCTGGTGTGATCACCCACCATCCCTCTTCGGCCCTCAGCATGGATATCCCTGGCCTGCCAGCAATGCCCTGGTGAACAACGGTTTTTCTTCTTGCCTTGGCCTGTCGGTACCGAGCCCACGCCTGGATATAGAGCCGGCCTTTGTGTTGAGTCCCCATAGCATGATCCAAATGATCTTTGTGTTCCATCATGCTACCATCCGTGTGTCGATAATAGTATTGTTGCTGCCATTATGATCCAAATCAGCCCGTCATTGATCAATTCCCTCGAGTCCATCGGACGCTCGTCAAAGCTCAGCGAGGCAGAGACGCAGGATGTGTTGGACGCGGCCAGAACGCTGCATTTTTTGAGAGAGGTTCTGACCACAATTGCAGTCGGCTACGACGTGGGAGACGCCACTCGTGATGAGCTGCTGCGGTGGACAGGGAGACTGCCTGGTCACGAACTTGAGCATACAGGTGAAGCCCTGCCTGATATGGAGCCACCAGTGCTACAGGTCGCCAACGTGCCATGGGAGGATCTTCATATCCGGCTTCGGGACGGTCTTAATCGGCTTGCCAGAGAGCAGCAACTCTACTTCCAGATGATGCTGGGACAGCGTGACTCAGCAGGGCTCTGGTCTGCCTTGCGGGATGAAGGCCTGCTGACAGAGCAGCAGCTATCTCTACTGCAAGTCCAGCAGCCAACACCAGACTGGATACTCTCGATCGCTCAGGATGTGGTCGAGCGCATGGGGATTTTGTGATCATGACGAGAGATCATCGATAGATCATTGGATTCTGAGTGAAATCAGATTAAAATCAGAAGCTATTGATTGTTCGAGTTTTGGGTGAAGAAGGGGGAAGGTATGGCTGCACTTGTTGAGCGCGCTGATCAGGTCATTTCTGCCACGGAAATGTCCCGGAACTTTTCTTCTAACATCAGTCGAATCGCCTCTGGCCAACAAGACCGACTGGTTGTGATGAAGGGCGGAAAGGCGTTGGCTGTTGTGATGTCCCTTGATGAACTCTACCGCTTGCAAGGCGGTGAACAAGCGAGAGAAGTAGGCTAAAAAAGCAAAACCCGCATGGGGTCAGTTTGGCGACCATCCCCAGCGGGCTCGGAATCCCAATTAACCAACCACTCTGCCGGCAAGCAGGTACATACGTTAAGGAGGTCAATTATGTAGAACATACCGAGGATTACTCGGCGGGCTAAACGTCCCGTATGCCGAGACGCTTTAATTCTTCAGTTGCAATGATAGCACTCTCCGTTTTCCGTGTGCAAGCTGCTGGCGATTTTTTGCGTCCCGATTTGTGTGTTTTTTGAACTGGGAACACTGTGCCAGTGGCTGCGAATCAAAAATTGCAGTGCTGCAAATCCCTGACGCGGGTTTGCGATGCCTGTATCTAGAACAAAACCTAGTCATAACGAGGCTGTGGCACGTAGACGAGCGTTTGTCGAACGCTCCTGCTATGTTGCTAACCCCAATCCTGCGTTTAGCGCGCCAGGTCACCATAAGCCGCATCGGCCGAAGTTCATCAAGTCATGTATGAACCTGGCGGCCTCTCGAGATGTCTGCTCCTGGGCGGGATTCACCCTATTGGAGGCGGTTGCCGGCCGCCGTCGCCATTTCTATGTGCACGCGCGACGGGGCATGAATGCGATGGTGATGGCCATGCTGCACTATATGAACAGGGTCACATGGCAGGTCGAAGCGTCAGTGCATACCCTGACGCTTCACTGCTCAATGGACACTACCTCTCGCGCTGGCAACCATTCGATAACCCGGGGAACCCGGCGGATTGTCGATCTTGAACGATTTGGCCTAGTTGAGTGCGAGAAGCACATAGATCAAAAGACAGGTGCCATTTATTTCAAGAGCATTGTGGTCACTGAGCGGTTCTTCGACATGATCGGTATGGATGTTGAAGTGGCGCTCCGTGAACGCAATACCGCATTCGAAAAATGGCGGAGCGATCAGAACCTGGGATTAGATATCTCGCTGTCCGAGATGGGCAGAATGTCTGTCACCGAATATAGCAGCCTGCGTAAACAGTATGTGGTGGCCAAGGCGTGGTCATTCCGCCATGACAAGAAGATAACAAAGGCACAGGTTCGCAGAGCAAAGCGTCTTGCTCAGAAACCTAAGGATGAACTGCGCAGGATCGTTGCTGAGGAGCTATTCCAGAAGACATCAAACTCAGCGCGTGACTTTAGCAGCGCAGCTATTTCTGCATTTAATCGCCAAGTCGGCCAACGGATGCGCTATATATATGTTCTCGCTGTGGCAGATGATCCTCCAGACGATCCCCAGCCCCTGAATTAACCATTTCAGAGCGTGCCACATTGACAGTGGTACGCTCTGGTATACCTGCCTGCCGTGATTGATTGAAATTCAACCACCTCCTTTATTCGTATCCCACTCCGAAATGGCCAATAACGGGCTACCAAGCCATCGCAGTTAAAGTTATCTACATAAAAATGCATCGGATAAGGCTCTTAAAATGCGCGGGAACGCTTGATAGATGCATGGTTACTTAAGAGATAAATATTCCTAAAAGATCAGATCTTGTCTGTCTCCCGTTATCTGTGGATAACGGGGAAGAATGCCTGGCTATGCAGGGCAGCTACGCTGCCCGCCGCCAGAAGGGGGAAAAAGGAGAGAGGCTGGCCTTGAGCCCTGGCCTGACAGGATAGCCTCTTATAGGCTTTTGCACGATGATTGGACAGTAATGAAGGAGGCGTCATGCGACAGCATCAGCAGGAGTGCCATGTCACTCCTGCTGCGCTGATTGGGAGATGTACCGTTTCAGGGCCTCTTTTCCTACCGAATCTATGATGGGTTTCAGTAGCCTTGGAGCGTGGCCCCGGCCAGACCACTGCACTAGCTGACCATTAATCTCGTAGGTGATTTTCCTGGCTGGTTTGCGCTCTTTTTCCAACTTCTCTTTCAGCCGGTCATAGGGTATCCCTAATTCTTCTGCACGTTGAAGGAGTTGTTTTTTGAGTAGTCGTGACGCTTTTTTAGCTTCATCGCGTGCGATCATTTCTTTCTCAATTTCCTTTACGAGTTTACTTAGCAACCTTGGGCTCAGTTTCGCCAGAACAGACTTTCTGGATTCAGCACGGGAGAGATAACAGACAACAGATTCGAGATCGGGCACGGGTGTATACCTTAAAGAAGAGATCATATTCTGATGAAGAGAGGCACATTTGATGCGCCAAGACTCACTGAATTTTTGAATAAATAAAATATATTTTTCCTATCTCCACGATAATATAATCCACTAGTGGGGAATGAGTATCAGAGATGCTAAATACATCTTCGCCCTATTCAGCAACAGATGGTTTGGGCCGTGCACCACAGTGAATTTATCTGTAGATGGCATAATAATGGTGCCCGGTATCAAAACCAAAACCTTGGAACAGCTATATGACAACTCCAGTCGCTAAAAAGTTTGCTCTTCCCATGCGGATTACTCAAATATCTCGCCCAGGAATGCCAGTTTGTTGATGGAGCAGCGCGTGTAGGGTATCCCCGAGGTTTGGTACTCCGGCGCTAAGCAGCACCTTGGCGGCGGCCAAAGAACGGGACTCTCTTCGTGGTAACAGCAAGACATACCCGCCAGCGTGGGGGCGCGGTAAGTCGCCTACGAAGTACGTGGCCTGAAGGACCCGCATCGCATCTGACAGTGCCAACCAGCGTACCGGGTCTTTGGTGATGCTGAACAGCATGTATTCATCGGTGAGAGCGGTGACTGCGGCGGGGTTGAGTCGGTACGCCTTGAGGTTCCCCTTCAACTGAACCGGACAGCGAGCGACGCCAGCGAGGTAGCGAGCGGTGGCAAAGTGATGGCTGCCGCCTTCATTGATGAGGCACACTCGGCCATCCCAGTCGTGGTAGCAAAAATAGTCGAAGCACCTTGGTTGCATGATCCGAACTTCACCATGGGCCAGGTTGCGGGCGATGGTGTCAGGGCTGGCATCATCGAGATATCCCTGGCAGCGGGCCTCCGCAAATGCGTCGAGATCAGTGAACTGCTCGAGGGGGCTCTTGGAAGCATTGAGCACTTCTACTTGGCGAATATCACAGGTCCATCCCTCAACCTGCACCTGCTCGCAAAGATTGGCGAGGGCACCAATCATGATGGTCACACCTCGATACTCGCCATGAACGTATTGTCTGCCACGCAATTCACCGGGTTTGGCATCCCAGCCGGAAGGCAACCATTGGTGCCAGCGAGTGATGTAGTCAACGTCGGTATTGCGTGGGAGTTCAAAGGCGTAACCGATATCAGGATGGGCAAGTAGCAGGGCATTCAGGTTAGCAGGGTAGCCAAACTGGTGCTGGATATAGTGCACGGCGGCGGTAAACATGGTGAGGACTCCATCCGGTTCCAAAGGGAAGTTTGAGTGCAGCACACACTCATGGAGCGGCGCTGTTTGTATCCGCTATCCTGTGGCCCGAACAATTAAACGTCAACTCACCTACTGAGTAGTGGATTGCCCTCTATCGGTACCGAAAAACTCAGGCCGATCTCCGAGGCCGCCGCATCCAATGAGAGCACGGCGGTATAGACTTCGGTCGATTTGAGCGATCGATGCCCCAGATAGGCCTGCAGCCGCTTGATGTGGAGGTTTCGGGGTTTGGGGAGCAATGGAACCAAAAACCAACGTAAGCTCTGAATCCCACCGTAAAGGGGCTTTCCGATCTCCAGC
>NZ_JAPDBT010000035.1:0-18277 GCF_027705405.1 Aeromonas sp. QDB34
CAGAAAGCCCCGAGTGTAGCGGTCACCTGGGGCTGGGGACGTTGTGACCTGATGGCTGATTTGGGCAACAACGCCGCTGGCCGATGGAACTGGCTGAAAGAGACAGAGGGGGAGGGATATAACATTGGTGGTGCTGACGCCGCGGTGCTGCTACAGGAAAACCCGCAATTTACGGGAAGGTGGAGTTGACGCTGGCCGGCACAGCCCACAGGATAGGGGACGCAAACAGCCCTCGCGTCAACGGCGCTCGGGGTTATCAAAATCACTTTTGAACAATCAATATCAACATTCGATGGAGTCCTTGCCATGTTTGCCACCACTGTGCGCTTTATGAAGCATCAGCTGGGCCACCCCGCCCGCCTGAATGCCCTGCTGGCCACCGATCCCGCCCTGGGCTATGCCCTCGAGCTGCCCCCCTCTGTCAGTACCGACAGCATCACTCGCTGGCACGAATGGCGACCAGCAGGCTGGAACGCCCAACCCGGCGAGCTGCGCGGCTGGGCACGGATCAATGGCCAATACCAGGGTCATGCCATCCTGAACGGTGCGCTGGCCACCCTCTGCGAACAGGCACAATTTGAAGACTGGACGTGTGATATTCGCCAAGTGCAGGTGCTCTCTGCCTCCAAGAGCCCCCTCGAAGCCTTTGCCGATCTGGATGCCTTTGCCGAGGCCCGTTGCCGGGGCTACCTCGATGACGCCAGCTCCGACAACATCGCCCGCAACCTGGTCCATGGCGAGGTCAGGATCATGCAACCGGGTCGCGGCGACTATTTTCTCTACCACGGCTGGGATGGCCGGCTCTGCCTCATCAACAGCGGCGGCAGTCACCACTTTGCCACCGCCCGTTACCTGGCCGGCGTCGCCCGCCAACCGGTCGAGCTCAAAGGGATGCTCAAGGGCTACCTGCTCAACCCTGCCGCCGTCACCGGCCTGACAGACGAATATGAGCTGTTCGCCATCACCCGGGATCCGCTGCTCTGGGATGAGTTGTTTGAGTCGATGCGTGCATTGCAGGCCACCTGGTTTGCCGGCGACTTACCCCGCCCTCACCGCGAGGGGCGGGCACTGCTGCTGCCCAGGGACGACCGCAATTCGATGAAGGTGGCCAGCGCCCTGCGCAAGGCCGGAGTGACCGATCTAGGGAGTTACCTGCAGCGGCAAGTCCATCGCCAACATGACTATCCGGTCGGGGCGATCATGGCCGGTTGTCACGGGTAACCCCGCACCGTGGACAACAGCCCAGTCCACAGAGGACAAGCCCCTGCTGGACGGCCTGCGGTATGGCACTTGTCCATCGCGTTAAGAACCTCTTAATTCTAATGACTGACTGCAGTGGCGTGTGCCATAGAGGATGTCGAAGGTGAATCTGTGTGTGAGCTGATGCCATAGACATATCGGTGAACGGACATGAAGGATTCAACAAGCGAGGGGCTAATTGATACACCACAGAACGATATGGTTAGCAGGGGGGTGTAGATGGACTATGAGTAGGGGCCAAGTCGATTAGCTGGTTCCCTCATATCCTCCGGAGACAATGGCCAGATTAGCCCGTTACAGAACAGAATTAATAGATGGTTAGGAGAGCATAGTCAGCAAACCATTCTTCAAACACCACGAATGCGGATTTTAGCTGCCATTCATGACCCCTGGATCAAATCCCAACGATCATTCTACCGATTCGAGTCGTGTTGCTTCAGCATGGTTCAGCCACATCATTATAGCCTCAGTATGATTTGACGATAAGTTTATGCCCTGATCACTGCAATGCTGAAGCCATGTCAATACAGAAGAGGATGTTGAGTCAACAATGATCTCTGTGAGCTCTAAATGGATGTGGCAACCAGGTGGAAGAATGCTCGCGTACATGATCATAATTTCGCCCAATGAAGGTGCTATTTGTGTATCTGTGGCCATAGTATCTGTCTATCAATTTATCCCTCGGCAGCATAGCTCAAAGCTCTCTTGATAATCGGGTACGAATTGATAGGGGGGTTTTTGCATGCCGGTAGATAGCATGTAGAATACCAAAAAACATCGAAAAATGAGTGGGTTATGACACAAGAATACGGCAAGGCGTTCAAAGTGTACCGGCAGGATCTATCAATGGCCGCCACCTTCCAGGCAGTGAAGGCCTCCGCCGGATATCCGACTGTGAGACTGGAGTTGGCACCAATGTCCGGAAGCAATGCGAACTGGGAAAATAAGTGGGGGATTAATATCTCATTCAAGGAGCTGCATGCAGTTGCGTCTGTCCTGACGGGCCTTAAGAAGACTTGCTCTGGCTCTTTCCATGGCGAAGAGAAAAACCATAGCTATGAATTTTTAAACACTGGAGTAGGGGTCAAGCTGGTGATACATTTCGCAGGCCATGGGCGTTCGATAACTCTCAATGGCAATGATTCTTTCTGGTTGTCGACCCTGGTCATTGATGCCATATCGCAAAATGCTCCCCCGGGATTTGCAAACAACCTCATTATGCCGCTCATTCAAAGAACACAATTCTGAACTGAATTGTTGAGCGCCGATCAGTACCAATCGGCGCAAATAACGCTGCAATATACAGATGCGATTGGCTAATCTTCAGTACCTTCAGAATATCTGCTAAATATATCCTCGCCTGCGATGACGGCGCGCATTTCATCTCTGCTAGTTTCAGTGTAGATCGAGGTAGTTGATATATTTGAATGACCCATCAAGTCTGACACTGTTTGTATATCGCTGCGTTTGAGGTTCTTTTGTGCAAAGGTATACCTTAGGTCATGTGGTGTTGCATGCTCGATGCCAGCCAAGATCAGCCTTTGCTCCATCATACGGTTCACGCTAGAGCGGTCGAGTGGCCTCAGTTGACCGACCATGCTCGGTGGAATCCGCTTCTTAACGGCATCGTTGTCTGTGTATCTTACAGTTTTCCCACCCCTGTTGATTGAGCAGAATAATGGACCGAGGTCATCCCCCCGGACCTCGGTCCAGTTCCCAAATATTTCTCGTAACCCTCGTGGCATAGGCAATGTTCTTGGTTTATTTCCCTTTCCTTTGTAAACCAGTAATTCTCCATCAATCGCACCCGCCCATCTGATATGCTCAATCCGTAGGCCAACCACTTCCATTCGACGTAACCCACACCCCCTCATAACGGACAAGATAGCCATATCACGAAGCCCTTTAGGACTTTTGTCAGCTCCCAGCATACTAAAGAGGCAAGAAATCTCGTCGTCAGTTAGGCTTCTGTGGGGGCGGATTTCGCCACGCCCTTGTGAGCCCTTGATGTTCTTTGACGCCATAATCGCATCATATTCACCATGATTGTCATCCGGGATCATCCGTAACAACTTTGCCATTTTTAATACAGAACGAATCATGCTCATATGACGATGTATTGTTTTTGGTGCCAACCCTTGTTGTTCGAGATAACGCATGGTTATCTGGTAGTGATTTGATGTCATTAGATGCCAGGGGGCCACTTCAGGTTCAGAGCCATATAATAGCTGACTGATTTTCGTCAATGTCGATTTTGCCGTGGACCTGCTACCGGCAGAAAGTGAAGCTAAGTATCCGGTGTATGGCGATTCTGGAATTAGATCTATTCTGCCCGCAAGGGTGTTTTCACCATACGGCACTAGTGTTGTTGACGGCTCCTTCAAATACCCCTTATTTACACCATCAATTATCAATTCACCCTTGACCTTTCTCAATTATCCTTCCCCCCTAGCATACTCAGCATTTCATTCATAGTCTGCAACTTAGCCTCTTGCTGAATAATAACGATCTTTGCCGCCTTCAGTTCATCTTGAGCATATGAATATTGTTGTTTGGATGAATCATTTTGCTCTGTCAGTTCCAGTAAATCACGTTCGAGGTTATTAACTTTATTCGCCATCTGTTGCTCTGTAACTGCAGCAGTTTGAAGCTGTTGACGCAAGGTATTGCATTCGATTTTTACTTCATTCATTCCATCTAATTGGTTTTGAAGCATGAGGATCTTGTGCTCAAGCTCGATGCAGTTCCGTTGGCATGAACGTAATGCTTCCTGAGTGGCATCAAGCTGATTTTCCTGCGCTGTGGAATGATCTTTGACCTTGAGCAATTCAGACTTCGACGAGGCAACTTCTGATTGAAGTTGACCAATGGTAGCGTTTGACTCAGCAAGTTGTCTCTGTAATTCGACACGCTGCTCTGTCGACATATTCAGGCCTGATTGCAGACGAGTGGCTTCTAGCTTGAGTGCTTTCGCTTCATCATTTGCAGCCCGAGCTATCGCTTGTGCTTCATCGACCTGAGTCCTTGCCTCCAGAAGATTTTCTGATGCAATTGCGAGAGCGGAAGTAAGACGGGCCACCTCTAACTTGGTCGAATTGTGAGTATCTGAAAGTTCGGTAAGCCGATTTTGAAGCTCGTGATTCTGCGCATTCACCTGATCATTAAGTGCTTGCTGCCGGTCGAGCTGTTCCACCAATAAGGCATTCTCAGCCTCAATTGCCTCAATGGCAGACTCACTCATCTTAGCTTGCTCATCCATGCGCCGGCGTTCGGCAACCAGGTCCATTTGTTGGCAATCTGCTGAAATCCGCCACATCTGCTCAATGAACTCCATGCCGGCGGCCGACACCGACGAAGGTACATTAGCGGAGCTCGGTGCAGGGCGATTTGCGCTCTGCCACTCCCTCAATACCGGGCCGATTTGGGAGTTAGAGCCGCGGCCCAGTCGCTGAATAATGAGCTTGTATGTTGGAGCATGGCCAGTAGCGGCAACCTCCTCAATGGCCCTCCAGATATCTTCTCGTTGCAAAGCTACCTTTGTTTTCATAACTGTCCCCAATAGTGACCACATTTAGCCAATCGCGTATCGCGTAGCATCTCATTACACGCGACACGACACAACCCCAAGTCACCAGCACAGCGATAAATACAGCCGAAACCAAAACCATAAAAGGACTGGAGCGTCAAGATACCCCATCAAAAATACATAGCGCAATGAAATGTATATTCTATTGCGTTAAATCCCCAGTGGGGGTAGGATTCATTTTGTCGGTGTAACCATCACTACACGACGACACTACCAAGCAAATGAGTGGGCTCATGACCATCAACCACGATATGGTTGGTGCTAGAGTTGGAAGCAACGAAAGGAGGAAGTGTGAGAGGCTTGTTTTTAGGGGTTGACCACCGATTCGTCACGCAGGCCTTTCTTGGGGCCACGGTGGCGACCGGCTGCGCACTACGGTTTGGATCTGGAGCGGACTTCGCTGCTGGTTACTACGCGCTCACGGCACTGGTCATGGCCATAGGCCTAGGGTGTCTGTACTTCGGGTTATCAGCGAACTACCTGGGCTTAAGTTGGCAGTTGTTCCAGTACCCATATGACATAGGCACCCGCACTCGCCTGGCATCACTCTTGGTGATGCGCCGTCGAGCTGCGATAGGACTCGGCATTTCAATGGCGATGACCAACAATTTGATTATGTTGGCGGCTTTTGGGGGGGGTGTGTTTTCTGTCACCTCACTCGGGGTGTTGGCGGGGTTCTTTTTCGTGTTGGCGTATCAGTGGCACTTCAAAAGGAAAGTGGCTTAATACAGACTAGGGTGCGATTAAAAAAGCTCCGAAAAAGCCGACTCTCATTGAATTCTAGCGCCCTGAGCTACCTCCCCCCAAAAACTTCAGCGGCCGTCATCTCTCACGATTATTGACTTGGATTCTCAGGAGCAAATGGTACCGAAATCTCCCGCGCTTTCAGGAAGCGTCATCTCCCATGGACGAGGTGTTGGTTCGTAGTAGCGGATCCCTACACCTCTTGCTACGTTCTGCAGCTCGTTCAATATCATTTTTGCAGAGTTAGCGACAGCGAAACGGTGGGATGGGAGAACGGAATTAATTCCTTTCTGTAGGAGGGATGGATAGAAATGATTGGATTGAATATCTCCGATACCAACTTGAATGCCGACAGCATCATATATTTCGGCGAGTCCTTTGGTATCTAAACGCTCAGGAAACATCCCTAATGAATCAGGCGTTCCCATTAAAATAAAATGTTTATTGTGAGCCAGCAGTGCGACATGTCTTGTCACGGTTTCAACGAAACGATAATCAGCCAATATTTGCATGCTAATTGGGATGAACATTTTCGGAGCTTCACCAATAGCATCGCGAGGTATGCTTTTCCAGACATCTAGTGCTTTACCAAGAAGGTACGAACCAAGCAAAAACTCTACATCGTAGGTGTAGGTTGCAAAGCGCATAGATAGCGGAAGGCGAAGCACAAGAGCATTCGTAGTATCCCCATCAGCAGGGAACACTGGGTCTAGGGTCAGCTTGATGCTATCAGCAGCAATTGCTTGGCGTGCCAATTGAGCCGCCGTGAGTTTATCTGGTTTCATGTGGTTATGTTTTTTTCTCCGCTTGTCTTTAGGCATTGTGACACACCTCCGTAAGCGAAATTAATAGTCAGCTGAGGTGATGGTTTTTCACGGCAGCAATCACAGCATGGCAGTTTGGGACTCAAATTACAACAGACCAAATGTATAGTTTGCCTACACTACAATGTCATACCACACAAAAATGTTAACACACTATTACGCGCTTCATTTCATTTGGCAAGGTAAACCCCCTACTTCGTTCAGCGTTTCGCAAGGTAATCTAACATCCCGGTTGTTCTTTCATATGCAGACCCCTTCATTTGGCTCTGGGCCTCCTCCCTTCGCTCACCGCAGGCCGCCCCGGGCGCCGAGACCGCGGCGGGTCGGTGCCACCAGCTACACCGACCCGCCGGACGCAGTACCGGATCCACCCCGCCGGCGGAGGCCACCCTGGGCCCGAGCTCGTCGGCGGCCCGGGGCCACCTGCTACACCGGCCCGCCGGACGCAGCACCGGATCACCCCCGCCGGCAGTGGCCACCCTGGGCGCCGAGCTCGTCGGCGGCCCGGGGCCACCAGCTACACCGGCCGCGGTGAGCGCCACCGGAGCCTAGGATCACAAATCGGCATGTACACCGACAAAAACCGTCACCACTCACCCTGGGTCCACTGGAACCTCCCTACCAGGGCGCACCAGAATAATTGCCACCCCCCCTGGAATGAGGTCTTAGCTTCCTGGCATCGGCGTGCAGCGCCCCTTTTCTAGGCAATAAAAAAGCCATCACCCCTGAAGGGTGATGGCTTTTGGCTTCTATCATCACGAAGCTAGTTGCGTCTGTGTCTTAAGTATCGTCATTACTCTCGCACTAGGGCGGTCGCAGTGTCGTAAGACATCAAGTAAGGTCACATTGATACTTTCAGCTCCCGGATAGCGGTAATGCTCACCCGCTTCACTCGATAGCCACTGATGCAATGATTCCAAGTTTTCGAATTTTGCTGGCCAATACCCTAGTTCAGGGGACAGGCGGACGTTGGAAACGGATAACCGAACAATGGGATGAATGCCATTGATCAGACTTTTTAGGTCCATAAGCTCTCCCTTGTTCAAACGTGCTGCAGCCAGTCCCTATGGGGGAACACATCTGGTCCGAAATTCACCAGAATATCGTTCCAATCCATATCACTTTCAGGCCTGATTAGCTTCGGGTTGCATCTAGTTACCTTGATGCCTGCAGATAGCAGATTTTTCTCCAGCTTAGCTGCATTCACTTCTCCGGCTGCGTCAGCATCTTCCCATATGTAGACGTGTTTGACTCCCATGCAAACTATCCAGTTTCCCATCAGTGTTGCATTGAGCAGCCCCCAACCCTGCATACCTGTGGCTGATTCGACACTTAGAAGTGTCTCTAGGCCTTCGGCTACAGCAAGAACAGGAGTCGGTGGGCAAAGTTGCACGGCACCACCCGATATTGGGGCTGTAGACACTGACGGCCTCAACTTCTTCACCTTTGGCACAAGAGCTTTCTGCCCATCGCTAGTGATGAATGTTTGATGGAGACTGACTGGCTTACCTGAAGGGTCTCGGATCCGGCAAAGGATGCAAGGATGCTTCCCAAGATCAAGTTTAAACGCCACTCCTTTGTGAAAAACTGCCTTATGAGATGCTATTGCCTCCTTGATGTGATCGGGCATTTGCGATATTGCCAATCGAGCCAGTTTCGCAGATGGATGAGTCAAGTCGACAGCCTCTTTAATCAGTTCCTTCTGAGTAGATTGGAACACGCCATCGGGCTGAGTTGTTTTATGGCCGTTTTTATCAAGCCACCAGTAACGCATTCCGTGTGGCTCTAGCGTGATTATGCACTGGCCATAATTCATGTCGATGTACCGCACACCAGGGTGGAGTCTTACTTCCCCACCAAGGGATGCCACCTTCGACAATATTTGCCGGTTCCTGAGATACCGAATGGCCGGTTCAGCTTGCGGCTTGGTCAAAGGCCAGGCCTCATCCCAAAGCTGAGCATTCTTTTTCGCAACTGCTTGATCCCTCCGGGCATCTTCCTCCGCTCTTTCCTTCTCCCACGCAAGCTGCGTAGGCGATTTCGGAGGGGGGGAAAACACACCTGACGTAATCCCATCCATGTAGCCACTGGCGATCGCCAGCTGCTCGAGGACTTTAGGGAAGGGCCAGTTTGTTTCCTCCATTACAATGGTGAAACCAGACATAACCCCACAAGAGTTGCATACTCCAACACCGGTAGCTTCAGAGTCGAGCTTGCCCCTGTGGATTAAGCCAAAGGCTTCTCCACTACGGCCACCGTGTTTTGGGCAACTGGTTTTAGGTGCCTTCTTCCCAGGAATAAAACCTCTGGTGGCATCACCGAATAGGCCTAGGTGTTTGTACGCTTCGACCCATAAACGGTTGTCATTGAGATATGCGGCCAAATCATCCGCAACGATTTCATAGTGCATGTCATTACTCCATGTGGTTGGCGTTCCCCATTTAGCCCGATTACAGGGGTACGGGCTGGCGCTTGCACATTGCAAACACTGAGCAATGGCTGTTCATTGCTCAGTGTTCAAAAGTCCCCCCCTCCAACGTGGAGGGGGGTATATCAGGCAGCCAAGATAGTGCCCTTGGCTAGTTTGAATAGCTCACGTTTAAGGCCAAGGATATTGTCTACAGCAATCCAGTTCCCTGGTTTGAAGTAGTAGTCCATAGCAGCTTTCCCGCTTGCATACTGGCCAATAAAGATGCCAAAGACATCAATGCCATATTGTCGAACCATATTGAAGGTATCAACGCAATCAACGTCTGGTTCACCATCTGTGATGACAATCAGACTCTTGCGTTCAGCTTGTTCTGGCATCAGGGCCAAAAATGCGTTGCTGAGACCTTCCCTCATAGGTGTTCCCCCGCCGGCACAAGTCAGATCGAGACGAGTGCTTGTAGTAGCTGGGTCCTCACCAAAGCGCAGTAGGTCCACGTTCCGATCCCCGAAGGACTGAATTCCAATTACGGCTCCATCGATTTGTTGAACCGCAAGAGCCAAAGCCAGACAGGCATTTTTTGCTACCTCCTGTTGGCAATTCATCGACCCAGACAAATCGAGCATCACCATGATGGCGCTATCAATGCCAAGGTTTTTGGCTTTGCTGCGGTAAACACGCAAATCACCTTGCTTGAACCGGTTGAACCGGGAGGTGACAAAGCGTTTACCGCGTCGACTCAATCCAGGAGCACAGTTGGTTTCGGTCTCTACGAGCTCCATGAGGGCTTGTGTGATTGGTCTAGATGCAGTGAGGACTTTAGGGAGTGTTACACTCCGGCCAATCGTCGTGTTGATCGCATCCAAACGTGGCCTTAATGGCGTGTCGAGTTCAAAGCGTGAATCGGCTTCGATCAATGAGGCCAGCATTTTACCTTTGTCACGGACCTCGACATCTGTGGATCCAGATCCGGTAGCTTCAAGACAGGCTTCTAACTCCTGAATTTGCTTAGACCTCACAACGTTATCAGCACTCGGCCTGCCAGCAGCATCAGATTGACCGGCAGCATCAGCACCAGGTTGATCATCAGCATCAACATCAGATTGACCGGCAGCACCAGGTTGGCCATCAGCATCAGCGTCAGATTGACCGGCAGCATCAGCACCAGGTTGATCATCAGCATCAGCGTCAGATTGACCGGCAGCATCAGCACCAGGTTGGCCATCAGCATCAGCGTCAGATTGACCGGCAGCATCAGCACCAGGTTGGCCATCAGCATCAGCGTCAGATTGACTGGCAGCATCAGCGGCAGGTTCATGATCCGATTGTTGAGCCTTCAGATCTTCCAAGGAATCTCTGATCGCATCTAGAACCAAATCAGCGCTGTCCCAGCAATCATTGAAGTCAGCGGTTATCACTCCCATTTCTGAGATGATTTCAAGCCTAGTCAATAAAGCATCCGGGAAGCGTTGGCGTGCCAGCTCTCTCGTTTGCTCCCAAACTGGGGTGAGAGGCTTGTAGTTAAGCAACTCACATCCAATGTAGTGAGCAAGGTAGTCTTCCAGCACATTTATGGCTGGAGTATTCGTCCCAGGAACCTGCCTCATCCCCTTGGAGATAAACAGCTGCTCAATGGCTTCATATTCGCCACGGAGCCCCGGGTACTCTAGAAGAGCCATCCGGTCTATCCGGCCGTCATCGAAGCAGTTCAGGAACCAACGGTGCACCTTACCTTTCGTCTTCAGCGACTCTTCATATTTTGCAAAGTCAGAGCCATATCGGTGGTGAGCCCCTTCGTGCATGCCAAACCCCATGGCGGCCGCGGCCTGTACGGGATCCCCCGCATCGAAGAACGGCATTAACACCACACCTTGAGTTGTACCTGCAGTAGGATAATTTCCCCAGGTCGTCCTCAAACCGAAGTCGTTGGCCATCATGGCTAACCGTATTTGAATGGTCAGCATTTTGCTTTGAGTAGACTGCATTATGTGTCTCCAAATAATAAAACCCCAGGGCGAGCCTGGGGTTGGTTGGGGTTGCCTTGGTAAGGCGGATTAGTAAAACCCGGCCACTTCGGTGGAGGGATTATTGGTGGTGGTCGATATGGCGGCCAACATCCCGGTGAGGAAGTTGTCCTTGGAAGTGGTAACAGAACTCGGAGCAACTGTTGGGTCTTCTTCCTCTTCGATCTCGAACTTGGCAGTCCTTAGGGACGACAAGTAGATCGGATCGCTCAACAACGTGAGCAAGCCCATCATTTTACTCAGCTCAGTAGCATCCAATTGAGCTGCCCGTCTCTTGGGGAGAGAACTTTCGAACGCATCAATGCTGTCAATAGCCGGTTGGATAAAACTATCCAGCACAGCCATCTGTATGAGCTTTTCTTTGATGTTCGTCACATACCTCAGTGACTTGCGAGTGAACTTACTACCGTTGGACATCGAATACTGGAAGTCTCGCAAAGAGTTGCGAGCCATTTCAGAGATCGTATCAACTGCAGCATCACCAAGTGGGTTGTTAACCACATCCTCATTCACGCGATACGAAAATGAAACCTGCTTCCGGACGTAATCCACGTCATAAAGCGAGGATCGTATACGAGAGGCGAAATCGTGGAGAGACACCGTTGCGGCTGCCTGTTGTATCCAAGAGTCGCATTCAGCGTCGTAGTTGAGTAAGAGCTGATCAAGATTTGCGTAGAAGCTGATTCTCATCAACTCAAGGCCGTCAGTTACCTCACTCAATAAATGGCGAGGTACAGCCCAAGCCCCAAGGACTTGGAAACCGACTTTGCTAAGCAGGGCGATACCCTCTTGGCGAGCTCTGCCTTGGAATGCGATCTTTTTCTTATCGAAGACCGATTTTGACCCCAAGCGAACCACATCGGCGGCTAACGCCTCATTTTCTAGTCCCAAATCAAGGGGCTTGTTGTTCCGGGTCGCAGACCAGGTGGTGACTTTGAAATCCACCAGCACATAGCGCTGGAAGAATTCGACAAAATTCATTGCGGTAAAGGATGACATGGGTAATTCCTTATCTCTGGACAAGGAGTTCCCATAGCGGGAAAACTCCCGTCAGGGTGGTGTTGGCCGATTAGGCCGAGTTGGGGTTGCGATCCGCGGATGCGGTGTGCCTTGAATCGCTGAGCACAAAACGCCACAAATAGTAGCGCTCTCGGAAATGTTCACCAAACACATCCGGCAGCACTCTGATCTGGATTTTTGCGTGACAAATACGACTCGACGAGTCACAAAGGCGAGGTTGGAAGCTACGGCCCAGAAAGGAGTCCGATTAGCCGTTCGGACATGAGCATACTATCTCAGGTGGAGACAAAAAAATCAACGCTGCCCTTAGGCAACGTTGATTTCACTCTCTTTGATTCTTGCGATTGCCATATCCAGCCAGGCACCCAACGTTGGGTGATTTCCTTGCCGGCAGTAACGGGCCCAACATGGCCAGAAGTCCGGGTCGTTCTTTGGCCAGGGGGGCTCGTGAGCCTCTAGTGTCCGATTAACCAAGACCTTGGTAACGGCCTTAATGATCGCCGGAGCACCAGCACTAGCACATGGCAGTTTAGGGAGTCGCGACAAGCTATCCTTCAGTCCTTGCACTATTCTGTACTCGGCTTCCTTCCCTTTGATACACAAAGCGTAAAGGGGCCTGCAGTTCTTTGCCCAAGGCATATCAGGTAGTTCGTACCCCATTCGCAGTGGCACGATGTTGACGGTATCCCCGATGATGCCAATGAGAAATTCATTGGCCCCACCAGCTTGTTGTTTGCTCATCACATACTCAACCACGAGATCTACATCATTGCTGAGCGTGGTACCAAGAATGTTGTGCAAGCATCCTTTCAGCGTATTCATACGAACACCTCAAAAAAACCCGGCTCTAGGCCGGGTTGGTTGGTGTTAGAAGGTTAGTAAAATGCGAACTCAAACATACCTTTATGTTTGCTGAGTATCTGCTTTACCGCCTCCTGGAGTTGTTGAACTGGTGCATCAGATATGCCGACAGACTGCAAATGCTCAAGCTGTTCGGGTAGACACAGATCAATAAAATTTCGACTATGGTCATCGATCATGTCAAAAGCGTTGTGCAGCGTAAGCAGCAACAACATTACGACCTGCCCTGCATCTATCCTTTTAGTTACCCCCCGAAAGGGAATATTGCCCGTCAAGTTGCATCCGTAAAGCACCCCTTCACCTGGCATTGTTGGTGTGATAAACACCCCCTCCTCCGCCAGTTCCGCCATGATGTTTTGCCACGTGGCGACGATTTGCTCTGGTTCGGTGATTTTTGCTCGAAAGTACATGGCACTTAGTCCTCAACCCAAGCCTGGCCGAATACAGCTTTGCAAAGGTGCATAGCTGCTTCGTAAGTCGCCTCATCACCAACTAAGCGATGAGCATACGCCTCGTGGAAGGTTTTTTTGACCCTGTTACGGACTGATGTTGGACTGGTACGAACCATCTCTCTCACCCAACGAAGCAGGCTGCGAATGGACAACGGTTTATCCATCGCTACCCCGTTCGTCATCGTGAGATCGTTTTGTTGAGACTTTTCTACAGCAGTATTGATATCGCGCATAACGCGGATCATATCTGGTAGCAAAGCCTCAATTGCATTGACGTGCGAGGGTGGAACTTTTTGTCCAAGCTCTGCTTCCCAATCAGTAACCTTGTTTGCGATTTTGTTCTTGCAAATCGTACTCATGTCATCGTCACTCAACTCGCTTGGGGCGAGTGGGATGAATCGGTCGATAAGCGCATCACTCAACCCAGTCGTGCCTCTGAACCCAGATAGCCCAGTGATACCACCGTTGTTGAAGGTGAACACACAACGGAACAGCTTGTGCGGTTCCAACCATTCACCAGTTTCAGCCAGCTCAATGCCATGAGTCATGAGCTCATAGAAAGCCACCAGCTCCGCAGGTTGCATAGCATCAGCTTCGTTGAGCAAGAATATCCCACCATTAAGCAGAGCTTCCCGCAACGGACCAGAAACGAACTCACCCGTAGCGGGGTTAACACGCCCGAGCAAATCCAGCTGGAAGCTGGTCTCCTGAGTGCCTTCGACTTGGTAAAGAGGCCACTGAGTTCGAGCTGCGAACTGGATGACTCCGGTTGTCTTGCCGGCACCATACCCGCCATAGGAAACGATGATGTCTCCATCTGGATCGGCCATGAGCCTGCGCACATCATCAAGGAAGGTTGTTGTGAAAACGTGTGGTTTTCTTACCGGCACGCGGGGGTTCATTAGATGAGCATCACCATGGGGGCAACGAACCTTGATGCTTTCATCCAAGTCAAATTCGCTGCCAGAAATGAATTTGTGCTGAGTCATAAAATCTCCGAATACCTGCTTGAGCAGGTTGTGTTTGTGTTGGGCTGAATGCCCGGGTTGGTGTTGGTCGCGAGTGACACATTGCGGACCGAGTGCCATAGAGACAGCCAGGGCTGTTTCTGCATGTTCGCTGACGCCGGAGAGATACCGGTGAACGGACATGCAGAATCAGCCAACGAGGGCTTGAGTGATAGATCACGGGTGAGGAAGTCGGCAGAGCGCCGGGATGTTGGTGTTGGCGTCAAGCCGTTCGGCTCGCCCCCTGATATCGACGCCGGGAGCATGGACAGAATAGCCTTCGGCTGACCTCGTGTAAAGACGGCCACCCCTTACGGGGTGGCCTGGGTTACTTAACAAAAATCAACAGCAAGCATTTCAGCGGCCCCCTGACCGTTGTACTCGATCTGGCTGACTCTGATGGTTTCAGTTGATTGTTTTCTATACAGCTCTGGGTTAGGTAATGTGATATTGGGGTTACGCTTTTGAACAGCTTCTGTCCATTTCACATAATCGATAACCCCTTGCCGCGGGGAGGAATGCAATCGCACACCAGCATACTCGGCCTTTACATGGTTACCCATCATGGATCGCAATGCTTTTTTCAGCTCTGCTTCCCGGGCCTTGGCCTCATCAATCCTCACTTTGATTGGAGACATGTCACGCCAGACTTGCTGCAGCTCTGCAGCAATTTGGGTCCATGCTTCTTGGTCTTGTTGGGTGCTCGGCTCGAAGTAGTCGAGCTCTGTAATCGGCGGGGCTTCATCCCGTTCGTACAGATCCCACCACCATTTTTGCCGCTCGATCAGCAGTTCGATTAGCTCCTCATCGCGTGTGATGCGAAACACTATGAGCTTGCGATCATAGGCGCGATAAAAGGCCAAATAGCCAATCTTAGCTCCTGTCGCCAGTAGCTGGTCTTGTACCTGGGGTAGGTAGCGTTGGTAGGCCTCCGAGTTCCGGCGTTCTTGCATTACTGACTCGAAGGTTTCCCATGCTGGCACTTTGAGCTCAACCGGAGAACCATCGGACATTAACCCATCCAACGAAACGCGAATGAAGGAATAAGTCTCGTGCTGCACACAGGTTGGTATCACTAGGTCAAATATGCCTTGCGACTCTAACCAGCGCTCGAACGCCTGTCGGGCCAGCGGCTCTTGTTCATTTCCTCTTCGCACAAAGAAGTTTTTGCTCAGGTCTGTGCCGGGTTTGCGCCCAGTTTTGACCATCCAAAATGCACGAGCACTTTCATGCGCGTATGGCCACTGGATTACAGAAGCAACACTAGATGCTCCTATGCCACCAGCTCGCCATTCATGCCATTCAGGGGTGCCCTGAACTAGGTCGACGTAGATCATGGGTGTGTCCTCTATCAATCAGCCGATGTCGAGCGCCAGGACGGTCACATTTCGATCGGACATAGATTGCTTGTGGGCAGGAGCCCGGGTTGGTGTTGGTCGCGAGTGGCACATTGCGGACCGAGTGCCATAGAGACAGCCTTGGGCTGTTTCTGCATGTGCGCTGACGCCGGAGAAATACCGGTGAACGGACATGCAGAATCAGCCAACGAGGGCTTGGGTGATAGATCACGGGTGGGAGTGCCGGCGCAGGGCTGGGGGGTTAGTGTTGGTGCCAAGCCTTATGGCCTGCTCTTATAAGGCACCGAGAGCGTTTTTCCATTGTAGTCTATCCAGGTGTTCAATAGCTGTCCAGGCCAATTGGCAGTCATCCACTGGCCGATAAGGTCGTGCTCTATGGAGCCGGCAATTCTGCTGATCCTCTCGATGAACGGCTGACACAGGCATTGGCATGTGTGGGAAAAAAAGCCACCGAACTTCGGTGGCTTTAGGTTGTGGGTTACATGGCTAGCATAAGCTGATCACCTTCGACATAGCGCTTCAGTGGCCTCTTTGGCAACTTAACAACCACATCTGGCAAATGAGCCGTTACTAATCTCCGTCCTGTTTTGACCATCCGAACAAAGCTGGAATAGGTCGCGTTAGGGTAGGCTACGTCACTGATAACTGATGAGGGAGAAACCCCCTCCCCTGTCTCCAACTGACGTTGCAACCGGACTAGCTCGGCATCAAGATGCATGCGCACCAATGTACCGACTTTGCCGCGGAGTTGCGATAAGCTGGTTGCAATCTGCCATTTCCATCGTTTTTCCAGTTGCAGCGATGCTGCATTGATCCCGCCGATTGTTAACCGAGCGACCCTCACAGCAATCACCGAGGAAAGCCTGCACTCCAGATCAAACCCAATACGTTTGGCTTGCTCTATTGCCTCAGCCTCCTGCTCTGCAAACAGGACATGCTCAACATCGGCCCAAAAGGCTGTGTTGTTCTGACGATGGTAGTCCAGCGTGAAGCTGATCCAACATAGCCGGCGCATTTGTCTAGCCCGAGCCAAATGCTTGAGTTCGTGACGGCGATATTCTGCCTGGACGATTTGCCGATATTCAGGGGTACTCAGAATTTCCAGGTCGCTTCGGCAGTAGATGCCCATTAATGACTGGTCACCAGACAACCCCATTTGCCGCATACGTTGACCACGCTGGGCCATCATATGCATATCTGCAACCTTGCTTGGCGTGATCTGCACCACACCAAAGCGCAACAGATATAGCACTGCAGCTGTGTTCGTCATGTCACCAGCCTGGGCAGACTCTCTCATCCGGTCATACTCATCCCAGATGATCCAACTAGCAACATCACCATCGATGGTCAGTTGCTTTGCTGTCTCTACCGGCCCGATAGTGCGATGTCCATCATGAGTGCGTATATCGGTGGCGGCCCTCCGATCGTTTTGGCCATCAAAGTAGGTGGCCGACAACATCGGATCGGACAGCCCATCGGTCAGCTCATCAGACCCCCATTTAAGACCGGGGATCTTAAGCCAAAACTCTTGCGGAATCTTGGTCGCCGGTACCGGAGTTATTAACTCATCCTCCGTTAGCAGCTCGATGTTTCCATCCTCCCAGACACTGCGATAAATCTCTATCGCTTGGAATGGCGTTGAGTGAAAGCAGTGGAAATCCCACAGCCAACTCACGTGTAACAACTGCTCAGGTGACACAATGCGGAATTGGGGCTTCGACATGCGCTGGTTGTAGTCGTTGTCCTCGACTTCACCAAGGAGCAATTTCATCTCCAGATCCTCTGCCCTTTGCTGCTCCACATAGTCCGCGGAGCAGCATAAACGCAGCAGTCGAGCCAAGAAGCTAGGTGAGAACACGTCAGGCTGTACCTTAATGAATCCCCCTGCGTAGATTGTCCTTCCGACAGGATGACGATCTTCCCAGGACCATTGCTTGACACCTAAAAGCCGTTGGATGTTGTTAAGGTTCACCATGTAGGCGTAGCGGTCAACCAGGGTTCTGACCCCATTGACCTCATGATAAAGCATGTTCTCCATGCTTTTATCTGTCCCACCTCGCAGGCAAGTCCAGCATCCAGTTCTTGCGCCGCAGGCATCAGAGACCTTCTTCTCGCTAGCGCTCCAGATACATTCACCTGTTGCGTCTCGATACAGCTCAGCCAATTCCTTGTTGTTGGCTTGGTAGCTTGGTAATGGCAAATGCACTGATGCTTCGTTACCGCAACTCATTAGCAGTTCCCACACATCCCCTTGCGACCAGTGCCGGATGGGGTATAGCTCCCACCCTGCACTTGTTTTGACCGGAGCTGTGGCCTGCCCCCCGCGCCTGGCGATATTGCCAGCTCGAGTTACACCCTCTGCATCACGAGAACCCAGCACTAGACAAACCTTCTCACGCATCTCTTTTGGCATGAGCTTGATCATCTGAGCCTTTACTCTGTTACCTGTTGTTACCTTCAGGTCGATGCTGCATTGTGGTGAAGAGCTAGTGACATACGTTGGGAGGCCTCGACCAGTCAAAACACGCCCTGTCCAGGACGATGCAAGACTTGGTTTGCCGACTACGATAGACAGTGGCAATCGCTCCTTGTCGATCAGCGCTTGTATCGCGGCAAGCTGCCGGTCGGCGAGATTGTGCGTATTCCGGCGAAGTTGAACAGCCATTCCGGCCAACGTGAACACCCTGATCCTTAACGCGCTCACGTCACCCCG
>NZ_JAPDBT010000036.1:0-16602 GCF_027705405.1 Aeromonas sp. QDB34
TATCCATGATGGCGGCCCTCAAGGTGATGACCTACTTCAAGGTTAGCCTTTCAACACATAACTGGGACAGAGCCATATAAAAAGAGGGGCCAGCCGGCCCCTCTTTGTTATTTCCATGCGGTGTCAGTACATCAGTCGAGCAGCTCCTGGTGGAGGCGGTTGACGATGTGGCCCGCCTCGTCCTCCTTGACCAGGAAGCAGAGGTTGTGGGCACTGGCGCCGTAACAGATCATGCGGATGTTGTGCTCGCGAATGGCGTCAAAGACCTGACTGCCCACCCCGGCCGCTTCGCTCATCCGGTTGCCGATGAGCGCCACCAGCGCCAGCCCCGTCTCCACCTGCACCTTGCACAGCTGGCCAAGCTCCGCCAGTACCTTGTCGCCGAGGATGGGCTCGCCGTTGCTCTGGCTGCCGGTGTGATCCAGGGTCAGCGACACGCTCACCTCCGAGGTGGTGATGAGATCCACCGAGATGCGGTGGCGGGCCAGGATGCCGAACACCTCGGCCAGAAAACCGTAGGCGTGAAACATGTTGAGGCTGTGCAGGGTCACCAGCACCTGGTTGCGGCGCAGGGCCACGGCGCGAAACAGCGGATTGGTGCGAGTGCTGGCGCGGATCCAGGTGCCGCCGGCGGCCGGATCCTTGCTGGAGCCGACAAACACCGGGATGTCCTGGCGCACCGCCGGCTGCAAGGTGGCCGGGTGCAACACCTTGGCGCCGAAGGTGGCCATCTCGGCCGCCTCCACGAAGCTGATTTCGGGGATGGGGCGGGCGCGGGTGACCAGGCGCGGATCCGTGGTATAGATGCCGGGCACGTCGGTCCAGATCTCGATGGTTCCGGCGTCGAGCGCCTCGGCCAAGAGGGCCGCGCTGTAATCGGAGCCGCCCCGGCCCAGGGTGGTGGTGCGCCCATCGCCGTCGGCACCGATAAAGCCCTGGGTGATGATGAGGCTGTCGCCAAGCAGGGGGCCCAGCGCGGCCTGGCAGAGGGCGCGGGTGGCGGCCAGATCCACGCTGGCCTTGCCAAAGCGGCTGTCGGTGCGCAGCAACTGGCGCGCATCCTGCCAGCAGGCTTTCACGCCACGCTGGCGCAGCAGTTCGGTAAAGAGGCGGGTGGACATCAGCTCGCCGCAGGCGATGAGGCGATCAGCCAGTTCGGCATCGGTGTGCAGATGGGCCTGGCGTGCCATGGTGCGGATCTCGCCGAGCTGGCCGTGGATGAGGTCACTCAGATCGCCTGGGTCGCCCAGCTCGGTCAGAATGGCCTGCTGGATCTCGGTGAGCCTGGCCAGTTGCGCCTCTTGGCCCGCTTCGTCCAGGTCGCCCTGAGCCAGTGCCACCAGCAGGTTGGTGACGCCGGCGCTGGCGCTGAGCACCACCACCCGGGTGGCCGGGTTGGCCAGCACCACATCGGCGCAGTTGTTCATGGCTGCCGCGTTGGCGACGCTGGTTCCGCCAAACTTGGCGACATTGATCGGGCTCATTGCTTACTCCTGTCTTAATATGAAAATCCGGATCCATCGGGCAAAAAGAGAGGAGGAGGCTGAAAATGGCAGGAATGATCGAAGCTATCCCGGCCAGAAGCACTCCACCCGCAGAGCCCATCCCGTACCCGCCCCTGACGGGGCGCGGTGGGGGATGACCACTACCGATGACAACCCGGGGGATTCAGCCCCCGCAGCCGACACTGAGGTATCCAGTTGCCTCAGATGTCTCGGCGCTGCTCCCCCTGACCCAAGTTCGTCGGACACTGGTGTCCTCCCTCGGGCTGCCTGGGCAGCGCTCCTCTTCTGGCTCCACCAGGGCGGTGGAGTGCATTTAGAAATACCTTGCGTTGGATTGCACTGTCAATCGAGTTTGTGAAAAAGTTCAAAAAGTCAGCCAAGCCAACGCAAAATCAATGGGTTATACGATTGTCTTTGACAAAACCTTGGAGCGGCGCTGCCAGTTGTAGAGGCGCTGGCGCGCCACCGGCAGATCTTCCACCTCCAGCGGATCGAAGCCCCGCTCCCGGAACCAGTGGATGGAGCGGGTGGTGAGCACGAACAGGCGGCGGATCCCGAGCCGCTTGGCTCGCTCAGCCACCTTGGCCACCAGCTGATCCCCCCGGTTGGAGTTGCGGTAGTCGGGGTGAATGGCGACGCAGGCCATCTCCGCCATCGCCTCTTCCATGAAGCAGTAGAGCGCCGCGCAGCCGATGATGAGGCCGTCGCGCTCGATGATGGTGAACTTGTCGATCTCCATCTCCAGCTGCTCGCGGGAGCGGCGTACCAGAATGCCTTCCTCCTCCAGCGGGCGGATGAGATCCAGGATGCCACCGATGTCCTCGATGGTGGCGGCGCGCGCCTGCTCGGCGCTTTCCCGCACTATCTGGGTGCCGAGGCCGTCGCGGCTGAACAGCTCCTGCAGCATGGCGCCATCATCCTGATAGCTCACCAGGTGGGAGCGGGGCACGCCGCCGCGGCAGGAAGCGATGGCCGCGCGCAGGTAGCGAGCGGTGCCAGACATCTCTTCTCCGGCCTGCTCCAGCTCCACCAGCAGCTCTTCGGCCTGTTCGGGGAAGAGCTCGGAGATGGCCTCGCCGTGGCGATCCATCACCCCCTGGGTGCTGCTGAAGCAGATGAGTTTGTCTGCCTTGAGGTCCACCGCCACCCGGCGGGCCACCTCTTCCGAGCTCAGGTTGAAGCTCTCGCCGGTTACCGAGCAGCCGATGGGGGAGATGAGCACCAGGCTCTTCTGATCCAGCTGGCGGGTGATCCCCTCCACGTCGATGCGGCGTACCCGGCCGCTGTGGCAAAAATCGATGCCGTCATCCACCCCGAGCGGCTGGGCGGTGACGAAGTTGCCGCTCACCACGCTGATGCGGGCACCCTGCATGGGAGTGTTGGCGAGCCCCATGGAGAGCTGGGCGGTGATGTCGTACTGCAAGCCACCGCACACCTGCTTGATGATGGCGAAGCTCTCGTCATCGGTGACCCGGATCCGCTTGTGGTACTGGGCCTCGATGCCGGCGCGGGCCAGCGCCTCGTCGTTTTGCGGACGGGAGCCGAACACCAGCACCAGGCGTATCCCCAAGGTCTGCAGCAGGGCGATATCACTGACGATGTTGGCGAAATTGGGGTGGCAGAGGGCTTCCCCCCCCATCATCAGCACGAAGGTGGCGCCTCTGTGCACATTGACGTAGGGGGTAGACTGCCGAAAGGCATAGACCAGGCTGGGTTCGCGTTCACGCACTTGAGGCTTCTTCCATAAAAAAACAGCAATGGGCTCAATATATGAAAATAAATGCACAAATCAAGATTAAATATTGATTTGGCGCGATTTTGTCATTGGGACGGCCTGGCGGCCCGAACAGCGGCGACACCAGGCGGGGCAGGGGTGTCAGCGGTGTGAGGGTGCGCCTCAGGTTGATCCCGGCCCATAAACTGTTATCTTCGATATTCCTTTTCGTCAGCTGTGCGATCGCACAGGTTTTTATACAAGGACAGGGTGCATGGAACAGATTATTTCGCCGGCAGACGCGCTGCCGGGACGCCGCGAGGCGATGGTGATTGGCCAGCAGCATGCGGTCAATGGTCACCCGACTCAGGGACCCTGGCCTGAAGGGATGGCTGTGGCCTGGTTCGGCATGGGCTGCTTCTGGGGGGTGGAACGCCTGTTCTGGCAGCAGCCCGGGGTCTACTCCACCGCTGCCGGCTATCAGGGCGGGGTGACCCAGAATCCCACCTACAAGGAGGTGTGCAGCGGATTGACCGGCCATGCCGAGACGGTACAGGTGGTGTTTGATCCCAAGGTGATCAGTTACGGCGACCTGCTCAAGCTGTTCTGGGAGCAGCACGATCCGGCCCAGGGCATGCGCCAGGGCGGCGACATCGGCACCCAGTACCGCTCCGTCATCTTCTTCGGGGACGACACCCAGGAGGCGATTGCCCAGCAGAGCCTGGCCGCCTACCAGCAGGCGATGACGGCGAGCGGTGACGGGCGTACCATCACCACCCGCATTCTGCCGCTGGCGCCCTTCTATTACGCCGAGGATTACCATCAGCAATATCTGGAGAAGAATCCGGACGGGTATTGCGGCCTGGGCGGCATCGGTGTCTGCCTGCCACCGAGCCTCAACCGCTAGGTGAAGATGACGGGTATCTGTTACTTGTCATTGATGGTGAAAAGAAAAAGGCCGCGTTTGCGGCCTTTTTATCGGGCTTTGTCAGGAGAGTGAAAAAAATCATAAAAAAATGTGTCATGAGCGGGAACTAAATTGAACCTGCTTTGCCTAACCTAGTAGCCACCATGGATGGCGGCTAAGACCAGACACATTTCTTGCCTCGAAAATTCATAAAAGTCATTGAAAAGCTTGATGAGTTGAAATGATAGCAAGCAGGGCTGCCCGTTGAAGGCGGCCCTTTTCATGTTTGCGGTGCGGGAAATTTGCGGGGGAGTGGCGAACTTGGCGTTCGCCATTGTAATCAGCTGATGGCGCCGTCAAACAGGTTCTTGATGAGATCGATGAACTCTTCGAGGAAGGCTTTCTGCTCCGGGGTCGGGGCGCGCAGCCAGACGGCGGAGAGCACCTCTTCCAGATCGGCCACCACCGCATCGGCTTCCTGCATGATCACGAAGCGCAACTTGGGATCGAGCTGCGGGTTCTGTTCGCAGATGGCCATCAGGTTGCTGGCCACCCGGCCGCTCACCAGATCTTCGATGGTCTGTTCACCACAGCTCTGTTGCTGGGTTTCAAACAGTCCCAGACTCTCCACCAGATACTCAATCAGGGCGATATAGCCTTCGCTTTCTACAACCATGGCGGCCTCAATCCTCAACAATACGAAAAAACTGTGCGTATTTTAGTGGCTGGACCTAGCTTGGCAAGCGGCAGTGCAGGCGATAACGGATAAAACCGACCCCGCCGCGCTCCACGCTCTCCAATCCGGTCAGCTCAAAGCCATACCGTAAAAATAGCCCATAGCTGAAGGCGCTGGCTTCCGTTGTCAGCTGTGTGAGTCCGAGCCGTTTTGCCTCGGCGAGGGCCGCAGCCAGCAGCAGGCCGCCATAGCCCCGGCGCGGGTGATCGGCGCTCACATAGAGCAGGCTGAGGTGGCCATCCTGGCTCAGGGTGACAAAACCGAGTGGCTCGCCGCCTTGCTCCAGTACCCAGCCGTGGTGCTCGCGCAACTGGCCGGCAAAGCCGGGGTGATGGACGCCGAGGGCCCACTGCTCCACCTGCTCCGGGCTGTAGTGCTGCGGGCCAATCCTTCGCACCGACTGCTCGAACAGGGCGCAAAGGGCGGGGATGTGTTGCTCGTTCAGCTGAACGAGCCTGGGCTCTGCCGCCATGGCGGGGCTCATCGCTGCGGCGCCTGCGGGCGCTTGGCCTTGGGCAGACCGGCCACCACCCGCTCGTAGGAGTGATGCACCCAGCCCTGCCAGAGATCGTCGGCCAGGCCGTCGCTGAAGGTGACCGTGTTCCAGTGCTGCTTGTTCATGTGCCAGCCCGGTTTGACCTCGGGGTGGAGTTCGCGCAGCAGCAGGGCCAGCTCGGGTTCGCACTTGAGGTTCAGCCGCAGCGGCTCGGCCTGCCAGTCCAGCAGGGCAAACATCTTGCCGGCGATGCGATAGACCAGGATCTCTGGGCCGAAGGGGGTATCCTCCTGAGCGCCCGGCAGGGTCAGCAGAAAGGATCTCAAACGGGTCAACTCCATGGTCATGCTCCTCGCCGCTTGCGGTGCAAACGTATTAGTCGGGTGAAAAAATCTGCTAAGATGCGCGCCTACTATACCCCAATGCCGTTGATGAGGGAGTCGCAAGATGCTGTATCACAAGACCTTCGAGCTGGGTCCCGAGCGGGATTGGGTAGTCTTCGTGCACGGGGCGGGCGGCAGCTCTTCCATCTGGTTCAAGCAGTTGCGCGCCTATCGCGAACACTTCAATGTGCTGCTGCTGGATCTGCGCGGCCACGGCCAGTCCCACAAGCTGCAGCAGGTGATAAAAGGGCACTACAGCTTTCGGGCGGTGACCGAGGATATCCTGCAACTGCTCGATCACCTCAACATTCGCCGCGCCCACTTCGTCGGCATCTCCCTTGGCACCATCCTCATTCGCCATCTGGCGGAGCTCTGTCCCGAGCGGGTCAAGAGCATGGTGCTGGGCGGCGCCATTTTGCGGCTCGACATCCGCTCGCGGGTGCTGGTGCAGCTCGGCCGCCTCGGCCAGCACATCCTGCCTTACATGTGGCTCTACCGGTTGTTTGCCTTCATCATCATGCCGCGCCAGCACCATCAGGAGTCGCGCAACCTGTTCGTGCGCGAGGCGCGCAAATTGTGCCAAAAAGAGTTCAAGCGCTGGTTTCGCCTCGCCACCGAGGTGAATCCCCTGATGCGCTATTTCAAGGAGCGGGCCCTGCCCATTCCGACCCTCTATGTCATGGGGGAGGAGGATCACATGTTCCTGGCGCCGGTGCGCGAGCAGGTGGCGCGCGACCCTTACAGCCGGCTCGAGATCATCGACGGTTGCGGCCACGTCTGCAACGTGGAGCGGCCCGAGCACTTCAACCGCCAGTCGCTGGCCTTTCTCACCGCCCAGCCCGGCTGAATCGGCGCCAGCCGCCGCTTTGATGCAGCCCTGGAGGCTTGAGCCTGTGAGGTCATGTCAGGTTTTGGCCGGTAATCACCGGGTGCTAGTCCACTACTACCCGGCCGGCTGAGCCCTTGGTTACCCTGTGACTCCCATCAGCAAGGAGTCCCTATGACCAAACTCATCCACAGCATGATCCGGGTTCGCGACCTGGATAGATCCGTGCGTTTCTACCGCGAGGCCCTCGAGCTGGAGGTGCGAGATCACTTCCCCTTCGACGGTTTCTCCCTCACCTACCTTGCCAATGACCAGAGTGGCTTCGAGCTCGAACTGACTCACAATCACGGCCAGGCCGAGCCCTACAGCCATGGCAACGGCTATGGTCATCTGGCGGTGACGGTGGAAGACATCGAAGCGGCGCATCAGCGTCTGACGGCGCTGGGTCTGGCCCCTGCGCCGGTCAAGGCGATGCACCATGAGGGCACCCTGCTGGCCCGGCTGTTCTTTTTGACCGACCCCGACGGTTACCAGATCGAGTTCATCGAGCGGGCCGGCCGTTTCGCCTGAGCTTGAAGAGGTGAATATGAAGGGCCGCAGCCGGGTGCTGCGGCCCTTTTTTCATGAGGAAGGAAGCTGCGCCCCTCAGGCGGCGACGTCCGGCTCCTGTCTTGTTTCCAGATGGACCAGGCAGGAGCAGCGCAGCAGGGAGGCAAAGTTGCTCATCTCCATGCCGTTGCCGAGCGCCTCCTGATAGAGCTCGGAGAGAAACAGCCCCATGGAGCGCCCCTGGGCCTGACAGAGCTGCTCCAGGATGGTCCAGAACTTGTTTTCCAGCCGGATGCTGGTGCTGTGGCCGCAGATCCGCACCGAGCGGGTGGTGCAGGCGTAGTGACTGGGATCCTGGCCGGAGAAGACGGTGCACATGGGCTGGTCCTGAGCGGTAAAGGGGAGGGCCATGGTAGGCAACTCTGCCGCCCGGGTCAAAAAAGCCCCCCGTTGATACGGGATGAGCGCCATCCCCCGTCAGCCAAAATAGTGGGCGATGTCGAGGTAGCGCTGGCGGATGTGCTCGATCAGCAGCCGGATCTTGCGCGGCGGCTGGCGGGTAAAAGGGTAGACGGCGTAGATGCCGAGCTTCTTGCCCACCTGATCGGGGAAGAGATCCACCAGCTCGCCATTCATCAGATCGTGATAGACCAGGCAGCGCGGCACATAGACGATGCCGCGCCCCCCCAGCGCCGCCTTGCGCAGGGCGCCGGCGTTGTCGGTGCAAAAGCTGCCCGACACCGACAGCAGGTAGTTGCCCTCTTCCCCCTTGAAGGCCCACTCCGAGGCCCCTGTGCTCTGGTAGGCGTAGCGCAGGCAGTTGTGGGCGAGCAAGTCAGACGGCTCGCGCGGTGCCCCGAAGCGGCGTACATAGGCGGGCGCGGCGCAGATCACCCACTGGGAGTCGAGGATGTGGCGGGCGATGAGGCTCGAGTCATCCAGATAGCCGGTGCGAATGACCAGGTCGAACCCCTCTTCCACCAGATTGACGAAGCGGTTGTCCAGCGACATCTCCACCGTGAGCCCAGGGTGCTGCTGGCAAAAATCGGCCACCGCATCGGCGAGCAAGAGCTCGCCGGAGATGGTGGGCACCGACATCCGTACATGGCCGCTCACCTTTTCACCGAATCCCGCCACCGCATCGAAGGCGTCCAGTGCGGCGGCCTTCACATTTTTGGCACCCTGATAGAGCTCCTTGCCCGCCTCGCTCAGGGTGAGCCGGCGGGTAGTGCGATAGAGCAGCTGCACCCCGAGTTCTTCCTCCAGGCGTCCGATCCGTTTACTAACTACCGAATTTGTCAGGGAATTTTGTTCAGCTACCTTGCTGAAGGAGCCGGCCTCCACCACCTGGGCGAAGAGGATGAGGTCGTCAGTACTGGCCATATTGATCAACTTTTGGAACGAATGTTGTTCATTATTTCCATATATCGCGAAAAAGGAACAGGGTAAGGTCACGTCCGTTTAACAAAACAACAACAAGGTGCGCCTCTGCACCGCTCGGACAAGGACGCAATGATGACAGACACTCTGCTGGCCCTGGTGGCCTTCTCGCCGATCCTGGTGGCCGCCGTGCTGCTGGTCGGCCTCAACTGGCCCGCCAAGCGCGCCATGCCCGTCGCCTTTTTGTTGACCGTGTTCATTGCCCTGTGGGGCTGGCAGATGAGCCCGACCCGGGTCTTTGCCTCCACCCTGCAGGGGCTGGTGATCACGGTGACCGTGCTCTGGATCGTGTTCGGCGCCATCCTGATGCTCAACACCCTCAAACACACCGGCGCCATCAGCGCCATTCGCGGCGGCTTTACCAACATCTCGCCGGATCGGCGCATCCAGGCCATCATCATCGCCTGGTGCTTCGGCGCCTTTATCGAAGGGGCCTCCGGTTTTGGTACCCCGGCCGCCATCGCGGCCCCGTTGCTGGTGGCCATCGGCTTTCCGGCGCTGGCCGCGGTGCTGCTCGGCATGATGATCCAGTCCACCCCGGTGTCGTTCGGTGCGGTGGGCACCCCCATTCTGGTGGGGATCAACAAGGGGCTCGATAGCCAGGCCATTGGCCAGACCCTGAGCGCCGGCGGCAGCAGCTGGGAGGTCTACCTGCAGCAGGTGACCACCAACGTGGCCCTGATTCACGCCGTGGTCGGCACCCTGATGCCGGTGCTGATGGTGATGATGCTGACTCGCTTCTTCGGCCGCCACCGCAGCTGGACCGAGGGGCTCGCCATCCTGCCGTTCGCGATTTTTGCCGGGCTCGCCTTCACAGTGCCCTATGCCCTGACCGGCATGCTGCTCGGCCCTGAGTTCCCGTCCCTCATCGGCGGCCTGGTGGGGCTGGCTCTGGTGGTGACGGCGGCGCGAGCCGGTTTTCTGGTGCCAAAAACCAGCTGGGACTTTGCCCCCGAGCAGGAGTGGCCCGCCGAGTGGCTGGGCTCCCTCAAGCTCGATCTCAAAGAGGCCGTCGCCCGCCCCATGTCCTTGCTGCTGGCCTGGCTCCCCTATGTGGCGCTGGCCCTCTTGCTGGTGGCCAGCCGGGTGAGCCCGGCATTCAAGGCCAGCCTCCTGTCGGTGAGCCTCGCCTTCACGGATCTGCTGGGGGAGAAGGGGGTCAGCGCTTCCATTGAACCGCTCTACCTGCCGGGGGGCCTGCTGGTGCTCTGCGCCCTGCTCGCCACCTTGCTGCAATCGCGCTCCCTCGCCCCCTTCGGGCGGGCGCTGGGGGAGTCCAGCCGCACTCTGATTGGCGCCGGCTTCGTGCTGATCTTCACCGTGCCCATGGTGCGCATCTTCATCAACTCCGGCGTCAACGGGGCGGATCTCGCCAGCATGCCGGTGACCACTGCGAATTTTGCCGCCGGGCTGGTGGGGGAGTTCTTCCCGGCGCTCAGCGCCACCATAGGCGCGCTGGGGGCCTTTATCGCCGGCTCCAACACGGTGTCGAACATGATGTTCAGCCAGTTCCAGTTTGAAGTGGCGCAGACCCTGGGGGTCTCCACCGCCGCCATGCTGGCGCTGCAGGCCGTGGGTGCGGCCGCCGGCAACATGATTGCCATTCACAACGTGGTGGCGGCGTCGGCCACAGTGGGGCTGCTCGGCCGTGAGGGGGCGACGCTGCGCAAGACTGCGCTGCCGACCCTCTACTACCTGCTGGCCACCGGCCTTATCGGGCTGGCGCTCATGTACAGCTTCCACATCTCGGACGTCCTGCTGCAGTTGAAGTAAAGGAGAGCAAGTGATGAAGGTAATGCGGGTCTATCCGGCCAAGCCGGCCGATGTCTATCTCTACGCCACCTGTCTGGTGGACCTGTTCGACCCGGTGGCGGGGCTCGATGCCATCGCCCTGCTCGAGCGGGAAGGGATAAGGGTGCACTTTGTCGAGAAACAGACCTGCTGCGGGCAGCCGGCCTACACCTCGGGCCATGAAGAGGAGGCGCGCCAGGTGGCGCAAAGCCAGATGGCACTCTTCCCCGAGCCCTGGCCGGTGGTGGTGCTGTCGGGTTCCTGCGGCGGCATGATGCACCATCACTACCGCCGCCTCTTTCCTGAGAGCTCCGAGGTGGCGGCCTTTTGCGAGCGGGTGTTCGAGCTCACCGAGTTTCTGGCCCAGGTCTGCCGGGTGCGCTGGCACGGGGTGGGGAGGGCGAGCATCGTCATGCACACCTCCTGCTCTGCCCGGCGCGAGATGCAGGTACACACCACGGCCCGCAGCCTGCTGGGGCAGCTCGATGGGGTCACCTTGCATGAACAGGCCTACGAGAGCGAGTGCTGCGGTTTTGGCGGCACCTTCTCGGTGCGTCACCCCCACATCAGCCAGGCCATGGTGGAGGACAAGACCCGCCACCTGCTGGCCACCGGCGCCGACACCCTGGTGAGCGCCGACTGGGGGTGTCTCTTGAACATCAAGGGCTCCCTGGCCTATCAGGGCAAGACACTGCCCGCCATGCACCTGGCCAGCTTCCTGCTCGCCCACAGCAAGCCGGTGGCTCAGTGCTTACAAGAGCCAAAACAGGAGGCCCATCATGAGTGAGCACGCCAAGTATTCGCCGCGCCGCTTCCATCCCCAGGCCGAGGCAGCCCTGGCCGACCCGGTGCTGCGCCAGAATTTTCGCGGCGCCATGGATTACCTGCGCGCCAAGCGCCGCGATGCCTTCGCCGACCCCGCCGAAGAAGCGGCGGTGCGCGATGCGGCGGAGCACATTCGCCAGCGTTGCCTCTCGCGCCTGCCGGAACTGCTGGAGCAGCTCGAAGCCAACTGCGAGCGCAACGGCATCCGGGTGCACTGGGCCCAGACGCCGGCCGAGGCCAACGCCATCATCCTCGGCATCGCCCAGCAACATGGGGTGAGTTCCATCGTCAAAGGCAAGTCCATGGTGAGTGAGGAGGTGGGCTTCAATCACGAGATGGCGCGCCACGGCATCCATTGCCTTGAGAGCGACATGGGGGAGTTTATCGTCCAGCTTGACGGCGACACCCCGTCCCACATCATCATGCCCGCCATCCACAAGAACAAGCAGGAGGTGAGCGACACCTTCGCCGGCAATCTGGCAGATTTCACCCCCACCACCGACGTGGATGCGCTGATCCAGACCGGGCGGCGGGCCCTGCGTGAAGAGTTTCGCCGTGCCGGCATGGGGCTGTCGGGGGTCAACTTCGCCGTGGCGGAGACTGGCAGCCTGTGTCTCGTCGAGAACGAGGGCAACGGGCGCATGTGCACTACTGTGCCGAAAGTGCACGTGGCCATCACCGGCATCGAGAAGGTGGTGGAGTTCTTATCCGACGTGCCACCCCTTTACAGCGCCCTGACCCGCTCGGCCACCGGTCAGGCCATCACCACCTACTTCAACGTCATCAGCGGCCCGCGCCGGGCAGGGGAGCTGGACGGCCCGGACGAGGTACACCTGGTGCTGCTCGACAACGGCCGCAGCCAGGCCTATCGGGACGAGGAGCTGCGCAAGACCCTGCAGTGCATCCGCTGCGGCGCCTGCATGAACCACTGCCCGGTCTATACCCGCATCGGCGGCCACGCCTACGGCACCATCTACCCGGGCCCCATCGGCAAAATCATCTCCCCCCATCTGCTGGGGCTGGAAAGCACCAGCGATCTGGTGACCGCCTCGAGCCTGTGCGGCGCCTGCGGCGAGGTGTGCCCGGTGCGCATCCCCATTCCCGACCTGTTGCAGCGCCTGCGGCGGGAGGCCAAACACGACACACAGCCTGGCCACGAACCGCTGGCGGGGCAGGGGGCGGCCAAGAGCCGGCTCGAGACCCTTGCCATGCAGGGCTTTGCGTTTGCCGCCACCCACCCGCGCCTCTATCACGCCGCGACCGGTGTGGCCGGTCGCCTGCGGGGACTGATGCCCAAACATCTGGGCCCCTGGACCCAGTGCCGCGAGGCCCCCAAACCCGCCCCCCAGAGCCTGCACGCCCTGCTGCGCCAGAAGAAGAAGGAGTCCTGAGATGTCGAGCAAAGAGGCCATATTAAGTCGCCTGCGCGGCGCCGCCACCCCCATTGCCCACGCCCCCCATGGCTGGCAGCCCTGGCGCGGGGCAGATGATGGCGTGCGGCGCGAGCGTTTTGTTGCCGGGATCTGCGCCAGCCATGCCGAGATCCTCACCGTCAAGGAGGCGACCCTTGCCCGGGAGCTGACCGCCTGGCTGGATGAAGAGGGCGTGACGCATCTGGCCTGTGGTCAGGGCGGCCGCTGGCAGGCGGCGGTTGCGGCCGCCTGCGCCGGGCGATCTGTGTTGACCCCGGCGGGGGAGTTCGCCGGCTGGAAGGATGAGCTGTTTGACGTTTGTCAGGCGGGTATCACCCACTGCGCGGGCGCCATTGCCGATACCGGCACCCTGGTGTTGCTACCCGATGGCGGCGAGCCACGCACCCTCTCCCTGGTGCCCCCCTGCCATATCGCCCTGCTGGCGGCCTCCACCATTGCCGACAACCTGGTGGGACTGGTGGCGGCCGGGCGCTGGCAGCAGGCCATGCCCACCAATCTGCTGCTGGTCTCCGGCCCCTCCAAGACCGCCGACATCCAGCAGACCCTGGCCTACGGTGCCCACGGCCCGAGCCGCCTCTTGGTAGTGCTGGTGGAGGATTGCTGATGCGCTGGAATGAATTTGATGCCGCCGTGCTCTCGCGCATCCCGCCGGAGCGGCTGGTGAGCGACCCGGATCTTCGGCTGGCCCACGGCACGGACGCCAGTTTCTACCGGCTGGTGCCCGAGCGCATCGTGCGCCTCGACTCCCTCGATGAAGTGCGCTTCGTGCTCGGGGTGTGCCGCGAATTGGGCCTGCCGTGCACCTTTCGCGCCGCTGGCACCAGCCTCTCGGGCCAGGCCCTGAGCGATTCGGTGCTCATCACCCTGACCGACAGCTGGCGCGATCACCGCATTCTGGACGAGGGGGCGCGCATCGCTCTGCAACCCGGGGTGATCGGCGCCGATGCCAACCGCTATCTGGCGCCTCTGGGGCGCAAGATTGGGCCGGATCCCGCCTCCATCAATGCCTGCAAGCTCGGTGGCATCGCCGCCAACAACGCGAGCGGCATGTGTTGCGGCACCGCCCACAACAGCTATCACACCCTGCACGCCATGACCTTGCTGCTGGCCGATGGCACCGTGCTGGACAGTGGCGATCCCCACAGCCGCGCCGCCTTGGCGGCCAGGCGCCCGGAGCTGCTGGCCGGGCTCGCCGCCCTGCGCGCCGAAGTGCTGGCGAACGCTGAGCTTGCCGCCAACATTCGCCACAAGTACCGGCTCAAGAACACCACCGGCTACGCCATCAATGCCCTGATTGACCATGAGGACCCCATCGATATCCTCACCCACCTGATGATTGGCTCGGAGGGGACCCTCGGCTTTATCGCCGAGGTGGTGCTCGATACCGTGCCGGAATACCCCCACAAGGCCTCGGCCCTGCTGGTGTTTCGGGACGCCGAGCAGGCGTGTCTGGCCACCTCGTGCCTGAAAAGTGCGCCGGTGGCGGCGGTGGAGCTGATGGATGGGCGCTCCCTGCGCTCGGTGGCGGGCAAGCCCGGTCTGCCGGACTTTATCAAGACGCTGGATCTGGCTGCCTGCGCCCTGCTTGTCGAGGTGCATGGGGAATCGAAAGAGGAGCTGGTGGATCGCTGCGAGCAGGTGACGGCCATGGCCGCCGAGTTCGCCCAGGTTGCCTCTGTGCCTTTTACCGGCGACAGCGCTGGCCTCTGGGCCATTCGCAAGGGGCTCTTCCCGGCGGTGGGGGCGGTGCGCACCACGGGCACCACCGTCATCATCGAGGATGTCGCCTTTCCCATCGAGCGCTTGGCGGAAGGGGTGGCGGGGCTGCAAGCCCTGTTCGATCGCTTCGAATACGGTGAAGCCATCATCTTTGGCCACGCGCTGGAGGGGAACCTGCACTTCGTCTTTACCCAGGGGTTCGATGATCCGGCGCAGGTGGCCCGCTACGGCGCCTTTATGGATGCGGTGGCCGAGCTGGTCGCCGTGCGCTTTGGCGGCTCGCTCAAGGCCGAGCACGGCACCGGCCGCAACATGGCCCCCTATGTGGAGCTGGAATGGGGGCCGGAGGGGATGGCGCTGATGCGCCGCATCAAGGCGCTGCTGGACCCGGACGGCCTGCTCAATCCCGGCGTCATCATCAACGACGACCCCAAGGCCCACCTGGCCCATCTCAAGCCTATGCCGGCGAGCGATGCCATCGTCGATCCATGCATCGAGTGCGGCTTTTGCGAGGCGGTCTGCCCCTCGCGCACCCTGTCGCTGTCGCCACGCCAGCGCATAGTGCTCTATCGCGAACTGGCCCGCCGCAATCGTGCCGATGAGCCCTCCAACCAGCTGGCCCGGTTGTTTGACTATCAGGGCATCGACACCTGCGCCGCGACCGGGCTCTGCGCCGATCGCTGCCCGGTCGGCATCAACACCGGTGCGCTCATCAAGAAGCTGCGCACTGACAAATACCGGCGCTTCGTGCCCATCGCCCGCTGGAGCGCCGAGCACTTCGCCGGCGTCACCCGCACGGCTCGCGGGGCCCTCGGCCTCAAAGGGATTGCCGGCAAGCTGTTGGGAGACAAGGCGCTGGCCGGATTGGTGAACGGGGTTCGCCATCTGAGCGGCCAGCGCACACCCGTCTGGCTGCCGACCCTGCCGGGGCCGAGCCGCTACCAATGGCCGCCAGGGAAGGGGCACAATGACGGTTCACGCGAGCGCGCTGTGGTCTATCTGCCGTCGTGCGCCAGCCGGGTATTCGGCCAGCAGGAGGAGGCCCCGTCACTGCCGGACGTGGTGTTATCCCTGCTCAAGAAGGCGGGCTGCCGGGTCATAGTGCCGCAAGGCATCGAGGGGCTCTGCTGCGGCATGCCCTATGACAGCAAGGGGATGAGTGAGGTGGCAGCAGCCAAGCGTACTGAGCTGGCCGATGCGCTGTGGCAGGCAAGCGAGCAGGGGCGCTGGCCCGTGCTGCTCGACACCAGCCCCTGCGTGCAGCGACTGCTCTCGGGGGCGCTCGGCAAGGGCCTTCGGGTGTTCGAGCCCTCCGCCTTTGTGCTGGAACACCTGCTGCCCCACCTTGAGCTGACCCCCATCGATGAGACCGTCATGCTCCATATCACCTGCAGCAGCCGGCGCATGGGGCTGGGGGAGACGATGCTGGCGGTGGCCCGTGCCTGCGCCCGCGAGGTGATAATCCCTGAGCATATCCAGTGCTGCGGCTTTGCCGGCGACAAGGGGCTGATGACCCCTGAGCTCAACGCCGCGGCGCTTGCCAGCCTGCCCGCCCAGGTACCCAGGGATTGTCGGCAGGGATTCAGCAATAGCCGTACCTGTGAAATGGGGCTCAGCCAGCACGCCGGCATTCCCTATCACAGCATCCTTTATCTGGTTGATCAGGCGGCGAGATAGAAAAATAAAAACGGCAGGATAAATATCCTGCCGTTGTTGTTTACTGCTATACAACTTGCTGTCTATGTAGAAAATTTGATAAGCATGATGGTGTGTCTGCGTACTGGCTTAACTCAGAGATACAATTTCCTTTTGATATTTGCAGCCTTACATTACCTTTGTTTGTGAATATTGTTCGAGAGTTTTTTCGACATCTATCTATTTTAAGTTTTTCGATGAAGAATCTAAAAAAATCTAAGTTTTGCTTCCCTCGAAACCAAAAGTCACCTCTTAAGTTATCAAAGTATTTCTGGGATTCACAGAGCTCAACAACCAGATCTTCAGGTAGCTCAGAGAATATAGATTTTGGTTTTTTTTCATCATAAAGCTTGTCAACTGACTCAAAATCTATTTTGACCAAATCTTCAAGTTTGATGTTATTTATGTTCAATTTCCCATCTAACTCACCACGTTTTTCCATAAAGCGAAGTTCACGAATAAGAAAATTAAAATCTTTTATTGCGTTAATGTAAGCTGACATGGTGCGGGAATTCAGATAATAAGTGCGACACTCATGGATGAATGGCGAGAGGTGGCCAACTGCTGATTGGTGGTACCCTTC
>NZ_JAPDBT010000037.1:0-15692 GCF_027705405.1 Aeromonas sp. QDB34
GATAAGAGTAAGTTGTATAGTGCGGACGCCTAAGCTATTGAGTTCTATCTATGGACATTGTTAAGCGTCCCAGGGGCGTTGAATGGCGACGCTAGAGCGCATTCATTTCGTGCCCCATTACCTCGTGCGCAGAGAGAACGCCGTCGCATACTCCCCCAGTAGCAGCCGGCCATCCATTGAGGGCTTGCCCCAAATCTTTTGGGCAGACTATGCACCTTGGAGGGAGGCAAACCTGTGGGCAGTGGAGCGAGCAACGACTGGTGACGCTTCTCTTAAGACCGTTGCCAGTAACATGAATGGCCTTCTCAATTACGCTAAATTTCTTGAATCTCGTGATTTGCAGTGGTTCGAGTTTCCCGCTCGCAAAGCTGACCGCTGCCTGGTGCTATACCGAGGGGCGTTGATCAAGATGCGCGATGCCGGCCAGATCGGCCCATCCACGGCGTCTGAGTACATGCGCAATTGCATCATGTTCTATCGGTGGGTAAGGCATAGGGAGCTTCTTTCTCCACACGTCCAGCTGTGGCGGGAAAAACCCTACGTCGTTAAATACTTCGACCGGGTGGGGTTCGAGCGAACGATCAGCGGAACCACCACCGACCTCAGCATCCCGAACCGTAAGCGCCCAGGCCAAACGCTTGAAGATGGGCTGTTGCCAGTCTCGGAGACCGATCGCGATGCAATTCTGGATTTCGCCGCAGAGAACGCCACGCCCGAGCTCTACCTCATGTTGGCCCTTGGATTTTTTACCGGGATGCGGCTCGGCAGCATCTGTGATCTCAAGATTCAGTCTCTGGAGCGCGCCGCCCCCGACCCTTCCGCTGAAGGGCTTCTACGCCTTGCAGTTGGTCCAGGCGCAGCTCCGCCAGTGCACACGAAATTCGGTGTGACTGGCCAGGTCTGGATACCCGAAGCGTTGCGTGATGAATTGCTGGAATATGCCAAAGGCTGGCGGAGGATGGAACGAGAGGCGAAAGCCTCGCCCGAGAATCGTGATTTGCTGTTCTTGACCCGCTTTGGTAACGCCTATGGCAGGCGCGGCACCGATCAGTCATCTGCTGTGAATGTTGAGATGTCCGAGTTTCGAAAACGGGGCGTCAAAGCAGAACTACAGGTGCTCCGTAAATTCCGCTTCCATCAGTCGCGCTGCACCTTCGGTACCGAATTGGCACGTCTGGCGCTATCGGCTTGTGCCGATGTCGCTATTGTAATTGCGACGGTCAGCGACGCGTTGCTCCATGGGCCTAACTCTGAAGCCACCACCTTCAAATACATCCGATTCGTACAGGCACTGCCGATCAAACAAGCCCTCTCAAATAGCTTCATGGCGGCATTTAGCGGGATCGGCGCTGGGGCGCGGCACGATGGATAGTTCCGAATTCGACCTCACTTTCCCGATGCTTGAGTATGGGGCCACTGAAACGCCCTGGGACCTCCGGCCGCTGCTGTTTCGCGGAGGTGCAGCAGCAAAGGTGAAGCATGTGGGCCGCCAGATCGCGCAGGGCGAACTCGGCAGTCCCTTGCCGGAACGTTTCGAGCTGGTGACGCAGCTGCATGAGCACATGACTGACGACCTTGCTGGTGGCGGAAGTCGCTTCTCGGTGCAGAACAAGATCAGTGCATTGCGCCGATTCTTTGCCTGGATCGATTCAGAAAACGTGAATCTCAGTCTCGAGACGGCGGCCGACACGTTCATTCGTTGGACCGATCACTTGCTCCAGCGTCATCGAGTCGAACGCAATTTCAGCGATGGGTCCCTGTACGATCTCACCAGGCTCACGGCGACGATGCTGGACCGAGCATTGGACCGCCAAGCAAGCCTGAGCAAGAGCACACGTATTCGCAAGCCGCGCGGCAAAGGCAAGGTACATACGAGCAAAGCGGACAAGCAGAATCTGCAAAACACCTTCGCATTCGGACACCTTCTAGCTGACGTATGCGAGGCATTGACCTGGAGGGGGACAATGGCCCCCCTCCCAGTTTGTATTTCGTTACGCACCGGCCAAGTGCTGGAACTATGGTCGGGATTGCAGAGCCCCGAGAAAGTAGCGGCCCGCCGTACCAGGCCGCAAAACCAAGCGCAAATCGAAGCATCCCTGGCGGCGCGTGCCGCCCACGATGCAGATCGGACACTGCGGACCCGTTTCCCCATCGTCAATTTACGGATCGAGAGTGAATTGCTGATGTTCATCGCCCAGACCGGTCTGAACCTCCAGCAAGCACATACCCTGCGGGTTGAGCAGTTTCATTACACCAGCCACATAGACGGCTACCAGGTACGTACCTACAAAAATCGACGGGAAGGAGAAGTGCTATTCGAGATCTTTGCCAGTTATCGAGAGTGGTTCGAGCGCTATCTCGAATGGCGTTCCGAATGGTTTCCCAATGAGCCGGATGGTTTGCTCTTTCCGCTTATACGTAGCGGGGGACGAATCCTAGAAGAGGCGACGCAGTTCACGAACGTTACGCGCATCTGCCGCGAGCTTGGCATACCGATAGTGAGACCGCGAAAACTGCGCGGGACGCGCATCAACTGGTTGCTTCGGGAGTCCCAGAATCCCCAACAGGTTGCGGAGTTGGCCCAGCATACGGTGCAAACGCTGATACGCGTATATGCCGACCCCCATCCGCAGATCGCTATGGTGGAAATTACGCGCTTCCATCAGCAAACCGATCCGTCCCTTTCACCTCCTGCTCCTGGTAGATGTGTATCGGCCACACCTGAACCAGTGGGCACGATGCCGAAGAATGGTCCGCGACCCGACTGCATCAATGCTGCCGGTTGCCTGTTCTGTACCCAGCACCGGGATATCGAAAGTGAGGATCATGTGTGGTCTCTCGGTAGCTTGCGCCACCTCAAATCGCTTGAACTGGCACGCTACCGCCCATCCAGTTCGGGTAAGCACCTGACGACAGAGCATCCGGCCCTGCTGGTGATCGATCGGCTGACGGCCAAACTGCGCTTCTTCGAAGAAAGTAGCGAGGTCCGCAGGCTTTGGGTCGAAGAAGCCAGAGCGCGCATAAGTGAAGGTGACTACCACCCGGCCTGGGATGGCTTCATCCGATTGGCAGAACTGCGACAAAGATCAGCATGACGAAAAATATTCTTTCCGAACTTGGCCTCGGCATCGACTCGCCCCTAGCGATTCCTGATGCGCCGAACTACCGTCCGCCGTGCTGGCCACCGCAGCGTGATTGGCCGGTCATCATAGATGCCGCTGGCCAGGTGGTGAGCCGTTGGGGCGATGCCATTTGGCGGCTCGACCCATGGGCGGGAAAACGGCTCACTCTCAATTTCGGCGATGGCCCAGCTAAGAAATATGTCGCCGCGATCGATCCTGCGAACGCCGATTTATTGCGGACCGTAATCGGCTGGTGGCTATACGGCCCCAATGGAGCCCGTGGATACCGAGGCCTGAAAACGCGCTTCGACCAGATGCGTCGGCTGTTCGTCTTGTGCACTCAAGAAGGCATTCTCGCATCCGAACTGAGTCATTTTCCGCGCGTTGCCGACCGTCTCCCGGAGGTGCTCCAGGCTTCCCGGTCCGGTGAGTTCTTGGCATTGCTGCACGAACTGTACGAGCGGCGGGATGCGCTGGGGTTCACCTTGTTGGATCGCGCAGGGTTGGCACGCCTCGCAGCGGCCATGCCCGACCACCAGAAGCTCCAGACCCCCTATATCCCGCCCCGCATTTGGCACTATCAAATCACACGCTTGCGCGAATGCCTGGATGACTTTTTGGCGCATCGAGGCCAAGTCGAGGAGTGCTTCCGCTTCTGTCTGGCTGCCTATCGGCACAACTCTGCCAGTCTCCAAGGACAACGCAGGCCACAATCGTTCTATCCGTTTCAGTGGCCGTCGGATGGATCAAACGGAAAGTGGACTGGGCGGCAGTACTACGGCCCATTCATCGACACCGCGCATCGGTTTGGCATGGTGGAACTATTTCGTCGCTGGCTGGGAGTGAGCGACGACGAAATTCGCATTCAAACTCTGAGTCGCTACCTCAACCTCGTGAGTCGATCTGGACTGTGCTATCTGCTGAACTTCAGCCTCATGCGAGTCGAAGAGGCTTGGAACCTGCGCGCCGATTGCTTGCACATAGAACGTGATCCGCAGTTTGGCGACATCCATGTATTGTGCGGACGAACGACCAAGACGATGTCGGATTCTGAGGCACTTTGGGTGACGTCCCCGTCAGCTCAGGTGGCAGTTGAAGCCATGCGTGTGGTCGCAGACCTCCGCGCAGAATGCGACTCTCCCCCCGGCGAGGCCTCGGTGCCGGATGATCCGGCCAAGCGCTATCTGCTTGATTATTGCCTTGAACCGTGGGGAACGAAGTTCACCAAGATCAACCGCACGATTCGGCCATCGATTCCGAGCTATGCCCATGTGCTTCAGTGGTTCGACAAGCTGTTCGACCGTGAGCAATTGCGCATTACGCCGGAAGATTTCGAATTGGCTCGGTTGGTGACGCCGACGCTGACCGACGAGTTTGCGGTCGGCAAAATCTGGCCGTTGGCCTGGCATCAACTCCGACGAACCGGCGCAGTGAATATGCAGGCATCCGGGCTGGTCAGCGACGCTTCATTGCAGTTTCAGCTAAAGCACGTCGCCAGAGCGATGAGTCTCTACTACGGGCAAAACCATTCCAGGGTACGGCTGGAAGAGAAGGCCCATACCTACTACGTCCGCACCATGTACGAAACTTTGGGTAGGCAGCTGCAACAGCTGACGAGCAACCGATTCGTCAGCCCCCACGGCGAGAAGCGAAAATCTGAGATTGTCCGCCTAATCTCAGCCTCTGATGCTAAGAAAGCGATCAATCTGGCTAAGAAGGGGACGGTCACTCATCGACCGATTTTGCTGGGCATCTGCACGAGCCGTACCCCCTGTCCCTATGGGGGCATCGACAATATCGCTCGCTGCGGAGGGGGCGACTCCCCCGGAGAAACCAAACCATGTGCGGACGTTCTCTATGACCCCGAGCAACTCGACGAAGTCGAAGTGTTGGAGGCGGTATTGGATGAGCGCCTGGCCGCTGCCGAGGTAGACAGTCCGCTAAGGACTTCGTTGGAAGCCCAGAAACGTAGTGTGGAGAATTATCGCCATGTCATCCGGCAAACATGAATCCGCTGACCCGGCTAAGCGAATGAGTGCCGGCGAGCAGTATCGCGCAGCGTTCGAGCGGCTGAAGAGCAACAAGCCCGAACGACTGCCGAAGGGGACGCCCGTAAGTCAGAACAACGTTGCCAAGGAGGCCGGCAGCGACCCCTCTGCACTGAAAAAAGCTCGTTTCCCCCTACTGATCGCTGAGATCCAAAAGTACGTGGAAGGACACGCTGAGCAACGTCCGCCATCAGTGCGCCAAGTCAGCTTATTAGCCCGCAGAAAAAATCGTGGACTTCGAGAACGGATCGAGGAAATCACGCAGCAGCGTGACCACCTCGCCAGCCTACTCAGTGAGGCCGACGCCACCATTCTTGAGCTGTACGACCGTATTGCGGACTTGGAGCGCCAACTGCCGGCCTCCAATGTGCTTCCTCTTGATCCGCGAGGCCACAAAAAACTTTGAAACGGAGAGCTCGCAATATTCGAAAGAAACACAGCCATGCCCGACCAGCCCGGCATGAAACGTCGGGCTAGCCGCCGAAGAGCTTCTTGCGTTGCGCGGTCCGCTCCCGGCGTAGATTCTCGTAGGCAGTTCGGCGTTTAGTCGCGTTTTTGATTAATTCCAGGACCTGGGCGATATCGCCGAGCAACTCCTCACGCGCGGGAAGCGGTAGTTGGCGCTCGCCTGGGGTGTCGTGGGCCTCGGTAGCTTCGCAGGCCCGCGCATACACTGCCAGCAACTGCTCCCACTCCTCTGCGGGGTGGCCAATGACAGCACCAAATGCTTCTACGCTCACCACATCGCTGAACGGCTGGACGGTATTGTTCAAAAAAACCTCGCGTATGGCGCGCTCGACAGTGCCTCGGAGGCTTGAGTATCCCGATGCGATTTGCCGCTCAAGCTCATCATCCGGGTCGCTGCCGACCGGAACGTTCAGTGCTTTCGCACGACTTTCGAGATCGGCCAGGCGGGCCTTGGTGTCCATCGTCGTCCACGTCAGCCCCTCGCTCACTAGTCCCGGCGACTCGTCCCAACCGATGGTCTTGTAGCTGGCCGAGCGATCAGCGCGCTGAAGCGCCATCGCGAGCTCGGTCAGGAACACCGCATCATGGGTGAACACCAGCACTTGGCGGGTCTCAGCCAGCGCTACCAAACGCCGAGCTATGGCCCGACGATATACGTGATCCAGCGACGTAGACGGATCGTCGAAAATAACGGTCGAAGTATGTGGCAGGGATTCGAGCTCGGCGAGGAACATAGCCATCCCCAACGCGCGCTGCTCGCCCTCTGACAGCACCTTGGAGGCTTTCGCCGTGATTTCCTGCAGGCGCAGCGTGACCTTGGTCACCCCCAGCTCTGTGCGCCCGCTCAGGTCGGGTTGCACCCGTCGCTTATAGCCCAGGGCTTTCAACTCAGCATTCATAGAAGCGGCCAGAGCCTCGGTCACATGCGTCGCCGCCAGGGACGTCAGTTTGCGTGACACTGCCGCTGGGTTGAGGGCGGCATGGCAGCGGCTCAATGTGGCATGGACCTGACTGTCCTGAACAAAGCGCTCCACCGCGCCAAGCTGGTTGGCGAGGCGTTGTCGGGCTTCTAGCTCTGCCAGTTCTTGGGTCAGCGCCAAGCGTAGAGCGGGATCGGCAGAGGTCCGCAGGGTATTGGCGTCGACTCGGAGCGAAGCAGCTTTGGCGGCGAAGAGACTATCGAGGTTTGCTTCGATAGGAAGCGGTTCTGACTCGGGGGACCAGTTTCCAGTTTGCAGGGCTTGGCTAACCCAAGTATGCCGGGCGGTCCAGACCGATGCCGCTGCGGTGATGGCAGCGTGTAGGTCGGGCAGTCGCTCCTCCACGTCAGCCCGTGTTGGCACATCCAGAACGTTTAGATCGACAGCCTGCACCTTCCCTAGAGCGTTCATGCGCGCAAGCGTGGCGGCTTGCGCATCCGCCGTGGCGCTGTCGGCGACAAATGCCGCGAAACGCCGCATGCGCTCCGAGGCATCCGTTGAATAAGGTTGCTGGCAGAGTACGCAGTAAGCGTCCGGTTCCAGGTGCGGGAAGGGATGTTCAGGGTATGCCGTCTGCTGAGAGAAAGCCTCAGCGGCTCGGTACATCGTTTGCCAGAGTTCAGCTCCTGTGCCTTCCAGCAGCGTGGCGGTGGGTGAGGACGTTACCGGCAACTCCATGGCGTTCAGTGTGTCTCGATCCTGAAGACGCGCTTGCGCCAGTTGCATGGCGAGATGCGCGGTTTTTTCCGTTGTAATCAGTTCCTTTGCCCGTGCTATGGCACGATCATTCACCCAGCGCTGGACTTCCTCGGCTCGACGCTGCGCCTGGTCCAAGCGTGTCGCCAAACGTTCCAAGGCCAGCGCCTGCGGCACAGGATCGCTTTCCAGTAATGTCCGCTTCAGAAACTCCAGTCGCCGGAGTTCATCGTCACCGACCGTCCCTAATCGAGCAAGCACGGCGCGGTCCGAGTCCCCACCTAATTTGGCGATGTAGCGGCCGACTTCGGTGTCACCCTTCAGCGGTTCGAATTGCCGGGTATCCAGAGCCAAGGCATTGCGTTCGGTCCCAATCCGTGCCTGTAAATCACGCTGAAGTAGGACCAGGCGCGTCAGATGAGTGAGTCCGTAGGGCTGAAATGCAGGGGTCCCTTCCGCGTCGATGTAGTCATTGGCACAGGCCGCGTCGTAGACCGAGACCGAACTCAAATGCAAATGGGCCGGCCCGTTCTGGACCCAACGTGCGGTTTCCGGAGTGCCATCCACCAAAATGGCGAAATCTGCTGATGGCAGTCTAGCTGGGGTTGCCGCCCCAAAAGCGTCGGGCAGGACCTCCACCCGATGCCGAGCGTTGCAGGCATTCTTGAAGACGCGGGCGTAGCCGGATTTGCCGGCGCCGTTATGACCAAAGAAAATGGTCATGCCCTCCGGTGCGAGGTCAAAGGCACGACCGGACGGGAAGCCGTTTACCTGGTCTAGCCCCGAGACACCCACCAACCGCACGGTTGCGCCACTTCCGGCGCCTGGTACGTCGTCCAGCGTGAATGGCCGTGCTCCCCCCGTGGTTGCGTCTTCCCGTTCTTGCTCGCGAACCATTCGCAGAATGGTCTCGATGTCATCTTGGGTTAGTTCGGCCCGGGCAAATATCCGGCGCAGTGCTTCCTGCTGCCAGGGTCTGAGTCCGCCGGCCCACCCAATAATCTCGTCCAACAATGGCATATCCGTCTCCTTTCCAGATCCGCCGATTAAAGGCCGCGCCCAGTTGGATGGCAAGTGGCCAGCGCCTTCGAGGTGCTTCGCCGTGTTCCGTTTGCCTGCCTTCCTGACCGCCACCCTAGTGGCTTGTCCGGTCGTGACGCTACACGGGCAGAATTTCTGCATGCTGGCCAGTATCAAGCCGCTCTAAAGTCCGCTACCGGAAAGCGCTGTTTAGCGGTGAGAGACGGGGAAAGTGCGGAAGCTACTACCGACGCAAGCGATGTGGTGAGCAGTCCTCAGGTATGTGCGAAATTGCACTCCTCTTGACCACCAATTTGGGTTGGCGTTGACCACGGATTGCGTTCAACTTGACCAGGGCGTGTCACTGTCACGACCGTCAGAGAACGGCCAAAAACGGACACCGCCAACCCGTTGGAAAAAAAACTGAGCGTTGCTTTCCGTTAAGTTTGGTAGTTGCAAGCCCCGTTCAGGAAGAATTGCTCGATCAACGCCGCCATACCTGCGCGTGCGATACGGCCGCGGCGCTCGGCGTCTACCAGGCCGAAGATCAAGGAGGAGAAGATTTCGGTAAGCGCCGGGGCACCGATATCGATACGGAATACGCCCAGTTTTTGCCCGCGGAGAAAGAACTCGTCCAGCGTTTCCGAGTAAGGCAGCCATCGGCAGCCGCCTGCATCTAAATCAAACGTGTCCGGGCGCCACTGGAATGAGAGGAATACCAACAACTCCCTGTGAATCAAATGGCCTTCGATCAGACGATGCAATGCGTCCAAGGGCGCCGCCTCAAGATCGGCATCGGCAATGACCCTATAAATAACCACCGAACCATGATTCAGAAGCATCTCGATCAGGTTGTCGCGGGTGCCGCAAAACCTGTTGAGCGTCGCCTTGCTGACCCCCGCTGCCTGGGCTATTTCTTTGAACGTGGCTCGCGGGTGGTCAACGATGGCGATCGCCAGGGCCTTCAGCAATTTCTCATCGGCAGCAGTTAAATCCATCGGTCACTCTTTATCTATCGCGGGCAGATGCGGGTATTTTGCCTAGAACACTCATTTTTCTCAAAGAGGATACTAGCTTTGTTCACACCAAAATCAAATGAGTCAATATTGACTTATTTGATTTTTGCGTGGATCATGCGCGGCTTCGACTACGTACTGGCTTCGCGCTTGGGTGAGATATGAACAAATTCCGCGAATGGATCACTTTTTCCGTGATCTCCTATTTGATCGCCGTGACCCTGGTTGGCTGCGACAAGCCCGAAGAGCAACGGGAAGAGGCGCCAGCGCGTGAAGTCGATGTGCTCAGCGTGAAGACCGAGCCCTTCACAGTGTTCGCCGAGCTACCAGGGCGCATCGAGCCGGTGCGTGTCGCCGAGGTGCGCGCGCGGGTGGCGGGGATCGTGCTCAAGCGCACCTTCGAGGAAGGGGCCGACGTGAAGGCCGGTGACGTGCTGTTCCAGATCGACCCTGCGCCGTTCAAGGCGGCCCTGTCGCGGGCGGAAGGTGAACTGGCTCGCGCCGAGGCGCAGCTGTTCCAGGCTCAGGCGATGGTTCGCCGTTACGAACCACTGGTGAAGATCGACGCCGTCAGCCAGCAGGATTTCGACAACGCCATGGCCGCTCTGCAGAGCGCCCAGGCCGACAAGCGCTCGGCCCAGGCCAATGTCGAAACTGCCCGCCTGGACCTGGGTTATGCCGAGGTTCGCGCCCCCATCGCCGGGCGTATCGGTCGCGCCCAGGTCACCGAAGGGGCTCTGGTAGGCCAGGGCGAAGCCACGCTGCTGGCACGTATCCAGCAACTCGATCCGGTGTACGCCGACTTCACCCAGCCTGCTGCCGATGCCCTGCGCCTGCGCGCGGCAATCGCCGAGGGCAAGGTTGCCGGTGCGAGCGACCAGCCGCTGTCGCTGCGTGTCGACGGTACCGATATCGAGCGCAAGGGCACGCTGCTGTTCACCGATATCTCGGTGGATCGCAGCACCGGGCAGATCGCCCTGCGAGGCCAGTTCGACAACCCCGAGGGCGTGCTGCTGCCGGGTATGTACGTGCGTGTGCGCACACCGCAAGGGCTCGACCAGAACGCCATCCTGGTGCCGCAACGTGCCGTGCAGCGTTCGGCTGACGGCCAGGCCAGCGTGATGCTGCTGGGGGAGGGCGATACCGTCGAGGCGCGCCAGGTCACCACCGGTGCCATGCAGGGCTCGCGCTGGCAAATCAGCGAGGGCCTGCAGGTCGGCGACAAGGTGATCACCAGCTCGCTGGCGGCTATCCGTCCGGGCGCCAAGGTCATCCCCCGCGAGCAAGATGCCGCCGAAGCCGCTCCACAGTCCCAGGTGCAGTAAGCCGGAGAACCTCTCATGTCCCTGTTTTTCATCCGGCGCCCCAATTTCGCCTGGGTAGTCGCCCTGTTCATCTCGCTGGGTGGCCTGCTGGCCATCCCGTTCCTGCCGGTGGCGCAGTACCCCAACGTGGCGCCGCCGCAGATCACCGTGACCGCCACCTATCCCGGCGCTTCGGCGCAGGAGCTCACCGACTCGGTGACCAGCGTCATCGAGGAAGAACTCAACGGCGCCAAGAACCTGCTGTACTTCGAGTCCACCAGCAACGCCAACGGCATCGCCGAGATCACCGTCACCTTCCAGCCAGGGACCGACCCCGAACTGGCCCAGGTTGACGTGCAGAACCGTCTGAAGAAGGCCGAGGCACGCATGCCGCAGGCCGTGCTGACGCTCGGCATCCAGACCGAGCAGGCCACCGCCGGCTTCCTGCTGATCTATGCGCTGAGCTACACCGATGGCGACAAGGACGCCAACGTCACGGCGCTGGCCGATTACGCCGCGCGCAACATCAACAACGAAATCCGTCGCGTGAACGGCGTCGGCAAGCTGCAGTTCTTCGCCTCCGAGGCGGCCATGCGCGTGTGGATCGATCCGCAGAAGCTGGTCGGCTACGGCCTATCCATCGATGACGTGAACAACGCCATCCGCGCGCAGAACGTGCAGGTGCCGGCCGGTGCCTTCGGCAGCACGCCGGGTTCCAGCGAGCAGGAGCTGACGGCGACCCTGGCGGTCAAGGGTACCCTGGACAACCCGCAGGAATTCGCCGCCATCGTGCTGCGTGCCAACCAGGACGGCTCGCGCCTGACCCTGGGCGACGTGGCGCGCATCGAGGTCGGCAGCCAGGACTACAACTTCGGCTCGCGCCAGGACGGCAAGCCCGCCGTTGCCGCCGCCGTGCAGCTGTCGCCCGGTGCCAACGCGATCCAGACCGCCGAGGCGGTCAAGCAGCGTCTGACCGAGCTGTCGGCCAACTTCCCGGACAACGTCGAGTTCTCCGTGGCGTACGACACCTCGCGCTTCGTCGACGTGGCGATCGACAAGGTCATCATGACCCTCATCGAGGCCATGGTGCTGGTGTTCCTGGTGATGTTCCTGTTCCTGCAGAACGTGCGCTACACCCTGATCCCGTCCATCGTCGTGCCGGTGTGTCTGCTCGGTACGCTGACCTTCATGTACCTGCTTGGCTTCTCGGTGAACATGATGACCATGTTCGGCATGGTGCTGGCCATCGGCATCCTGGTGGACGACGCCATCGTGGTGGTGGAGAACGTCGAGCGGATCATGGCCGAGGAAGGCCTGGCGCCGGTGCCGGCGACCATCAAGGCGATGGGGCAGGTGTCCGGGGCGATCATCGGTATCACCCTGGTGCTGTCGGCGGTGTTCCTGCCGCTGGCCTTCATGGCCGGCTCGGTGGGGGTGATCTACCAGCAGTTCTCGCTGTCGCTGGCGGTGTCGATCCTGTTCTCGGGCTTCCTCGCGCTGACCTTCACCCCGGCGCTGTGCGCCACGCTGCTCAAACCGATCCCCGAAGGCCATCACGAGAAGACCGGTTTCTTCGGCTGGTTCAACCGCAAGTTCACCGCCCTGACCGGCCGCTACACCAAACTCAACGGCAAGCTGGTGCCGCGCGCCGGGCGGGTGATGTTCATCTACCTGGGCGTGGTGGTGCTGATGGGTTTCTTCTACCTGCGCCTGCCGGAATCCTTCGTGCCGGTGGAAGACCAGGGCTACATGATCGTCGACATCCAGTTGCCGCCAGGCGCCACCCGTGAGCGCACCTCGGCCACGGGTGAGGAGCTGGAAGAGTTTCTGATGGCCCGCGAGGCCGTGCAGACGTCCTTCCTGGTCCTCGGCTTCAGCTTCTCCGGCATGGGTGAGAACGCGGCCATTGCCTTCCCGCTGCTCAAGGACTGGTCCGAGCGAGATTCTTCGCAGTCGCCGGAAGCCGAGTCGGCTGCGGTCAACCAGCACTTCGCCAACCTCGATGACGGCGCGATCATGGCGGTGCCGCCACCGCCGGTCGAAGGCCTGGGCAACTCGGGTGGTTTCGCCCTGCGCCTGCAGGACCGCGCCGGCCTTGGCCGCGATGCCCTGTTGGCAGCGCGCGATGAAGTGCTGGGCAAGGTCAACGGCAATCCGAAGTTCCTCTACGCCATGATGGAAGGTCTGGCCGAGGCGCCGCAGCTGCGCCTGGTGATCGACCGTGAGCAGGCGCGCACGCTGGGAGTCAGCTTCGAAGCGATCAGCAGCGCGCTGTCCACTGCGTTCGGCTCGTCGGTGATCAACGACTTCGCCAACGCCGGCCGCCAGCAGCGCGTGGTGGTACAGGCCGAACAGGCCGAGCGCATGACACCGGAAAGCGTCCTGCGCCTGCATGTGCCCAACGACAGCGGCAGCCTGGTACCGCTGAGTGCTTTCGTCACCACGAGCTGGGAAGAAGGCCCGGTGCAGGTCGCGCGTTACAACGGTTACCCGTCGATCCGCATTGCCGGTGACGCCGCGCCCGGCGTGAGCACTGGCGAGGCGATGCTCGAACTGGAGCGCATCGCTGCCGAGCTGCCCGAAGGTATCGGTTACGAGTGGACCGGGCTGTCGTATCAGGAGCGGGTCGCCAGCGGGCAGGCGACGATGCTGTTCGCCCTGGCCATCACCGTGGTGTTCCTGCTGCTGGTGGCGCTCTACGAGAGCTGGGCGATCCCGCTGACGGTGATGCTGATCGTGCCGGTCGGCGCACTCGGCGCGGTACTGGCGGTGACTGCTATCGGCCTGCCCAACGACGTGTACTTCAAGGTCGGCCTGATCACCGTGATCGGCCTGGCGGCGAAGAACGCCATTCTCATCGTCGAGTTCGCCAAGGACCTGTGGGAAGACGGCTACTCGCTGCGCGATGCTGCTGTCGAAGCCGCGCGCCTGCGTTTCCGCCCGATCATCATGACCTCCATGGCGTTCATGCTCGGCGTGGTGCCGCTGGCCATCGCCACTGGCGCCGGCGCTGCGAGCCAGCGCGCACTGGGCACCGGGGTGCTGGGCGGGATGCTCAGCGCGACCATGCTCGGGGTGATCTTCGTGCCGATCTTCTTCGTCTGGGTGCTGTCGCTGCTGCGCACCAAACCTCAGCAAACCGACAACCATCCCCTGCATAAAGCGGAGTAATGCGATGACCTCTCACTTCATGCTCCGTCGCGCTCTGCTGCCCCTGGCCATCGCCGCCCTGGCGGGTTGTTCGCTGGCCCCGACCTACGAGCGCCCGCAGGCACCGGTCGCGTCGCACTGGCAAGCCGCCGACGCGGAGGGCACCCGTGCCCAGGCGCTGGACTGGCAGACCTTCATCGTCGATGCCGACTTGCGCCGCGCGGTGGATACGGCGCTGAGCAACAACCGCAGCCTGCGCCAGGCGCTGCTGGATATCGAAGCTGCGCGTGCCCAGTACCGCATCCAGCGTGCTGATCGCCTGCCTTCGATCAACGCCAATGCCAGCGGCAACCGCCAGCGCCTGCCTGCCGATCTGTCGCAGACCGGGCGCTCGGAAGTGACCAGCAACTATCAGGTCGGCCTCGGCCTCGCGGAGTACGAAGTCGACCTGTTCGGCCGCGTGCGCAACCTCTCCGAGGCCGCGCTGGAGACCTACCTGGCGACCGAGGAGGCGACCCGTGCCACGCAGATCAGCCTGGTTGCCGAGGTCATCCAGGCCTACCTGACCCGCGATGGTGCGCTACGCCGCATGGCCCTGGTCGAACAAACCCTGGACAGCCGCATGGCCTCGCTGGAGCTGGTCAGCCAGCGCCGTGCAGCGGGGGCCGCCACCGCCCTGGATTACCAGGAAGCGGTCGGCCTTGCCGAACAGGCTAGGGCCGAGCGCGAGAGCACCGAACGCCAGTTACGCCAGGCGGACAACGCCCTGGTCCTGTTGCTCGGCACGCCAGATGCCGCTCGCCTGCTGCCCGCGACGCCCCGCGACGACCTGATGGTGCTGCAGGACATCGCCCCCGGCACCAGCTCGGAACTGATCGAACGGCGCCCGGACATTCTCGCCAGCGAGCACCGCCTCAAGGCGCGCAATGCCGATATCGGTGCAGCTCGCGCCGCGTTCTTTCCCCGGATCAGCCTGACCGGTTCGGTGGGCAGCTCCAGTGCCGAGTTGTCCGGATTGTTCGATGGCGGCTCGCGGGCCTGGAGCTTTGCCCCGACGCTGTCGCTGCCGATCTTCGCCGGTGGCCGCAACCGCGCCAACCTGGACCTCGCCGAAGTGCGCCAGGACGCGGCGGTGGCCGACTACGAAGGCACCATCCAGACCGCCTTCCGCGAAGTGGCCGATGCCCTGGCCGCCACCGACACCCTGCGCCGCGAGGAGGCTGCCCGCCAGGCTCTGGCCGGTTCCAGCGAGGCTGCGATGGCCCTGGCTAAGGCGCGTTACGAGGGCGGCGTGGACGACTACCTGCGTTATCTTGACGCCCAGCGCAGCACCTTTAGCAACCAGACCACACTAATTCAAATCAGCACGGAACGGCAGATTGCGCTGGTTGACCTGTTCAGGTCTCTGGGCGGTGGCTGGGGCCAAACTGAACCGATGGCCGGGATCGGCGCTGAGTGAGCAAAGCCAGGAGTCCTGCATCCGAAGACCGGACTCTGGCTCCATCACCGGTGAGCTACTGGTCATCGACGGGGCAATCGTCTGATCGAGAATAAGACTGTCTGACGACTGGCAGGCCTATGGATTATTGGTGGCAGCAGCTAACGGCTCTATAAAGAGCTGCAAAAAATCACTGTAACGCATGATTGACTGACTGCTTCTGGCCGGTTTCTGCCTGTTGCGTCTCTGCTGCCCACTGGCCAAGTCGGATGCACGCGGTGGTCAGTACCAATGCAATTGACTGGTCAAATGGGTGCAATTGCGCAGGTATGGACTTCAAGCCCCAATTTCCTGGAAAAGAGGTTCTTTCTATGGACATCCGACATCAGAGATTGAGTAGCGGAATGTCTGAGCTGAAGTCATGTCCATGGCTGTTCTTCTTTCCTTTAC
>NZ_JAPDBT010000038.1:0-14496 GCF_027705405.1 Aeromonas sp. QDB34
TATCCATGATGGCGGCCCTCAAGGTGATGACCTACTTCAAGGTTAGCCTTTCAACACATAACTGGGACAGAGCCATAAAAAACGGCCCTAACAGGGCCGTTTGCGTGTTTGTGGAATTAAATGCTGGTTAGAGCATCATGCCACCGAAGAAGAAGCCCAGCGCCACGGCGATGGCGATGGTGGCAACACCCGGTACGAAGAAGGGGTGATTGAATACCGCCTTGCCGATACGGGTGGAGCCGGTGTCATCCATTTCGACCGCGGCCAGCAGGGTCGGGTAGGTCGGCAGCACGAACAGGGCGCTCACAGCGGCGAAGGAGGCGATGGCGGTCAGCGGGCTGACACCCAGTGCCAGAGCGGCCGGCATCAGGGCCTTGGTGGTGGCGCCTTGTGAGTAGAGCAGCATGGCGGCAAAGAACAGCACCACGGCCAGCAGCCAGGAGTACTGGTTCAGCAGGTCGCCGGCGATCAGCTGGATGGTGTCCATGTTGCCTTTCACGAAGACGTTGCCCAGCCAGGCCACGCCCAGTACGCAGATACAGGCGGACATGCCGGACTTGAAGGTCGGCATGTTGGTGACCTGGGTGGCGTCCAGCTTGCAGACCAGGGTCATGATGGTGGCCGCGGCCAGCATGATGCCCATGATGGCACCATCACGGGGGATCGGCGGGTTGGCGATCAGGCCCACTTTACCGGAGATGGCGGTGGCGTAGGCCATCACGGCCACGATGGCGGCGATGAAGATCCAGACCGACACCTTGGCGTAAGGCTTGAGCTCCAGCTTGGTGGTGCCGCGCAGCTTGATCAGCCCCTTGGCCTTGCGCTCCAGGTAGACTTCATCCTGGTCGAGCGGCTTGCCCAGCATGTTGGCGACGAAGGCGCCGAGGATGCAGGCGATGAAGGTGGAGGGGATGCAGATGGCCAGCAGAGTCAGGTAATCCACGCCAAACGGCTCAAGCATGCCGGAGAAGGCAACCACGGCCGCAGAGATGGGCGAGGCGGTGATGGCGATCTGGGAGGCGATGACGGCGATGGAGAGCGGACGGGATGGGCGAATGCCCTGTTCCTTGGCCACTTCGGCGATCACCGGCAGGGTGGAGAACGCAGTGTGACCGGTACCGGCCAGCATGGTCATCAGATAGGTGACGACCGGGGCGGCGAAGGTGATGTATTTGGGGTTCTTGCGCAGGGCTTTCTCGGCCAGGGAGACCAGATAGTCCATGCCACCGGCCAGTTGCATACAGGCAATGGCACAGATGACGGACGCGATGATCATGATCACGTCCCAGGGGATGTAGGTGACCAGCTGGTCGCTGGGAATTGGCATCCCCAGACCCCAGGTCAGTACCAGTACCCCCAAACCACCGGCAAAGCCGATGCCGATGCTGCCTATCCGGGCCCCCAGATAGATAGCGGCGAGCACGACAAGTAACTCGATTCCAATCATAGCGAACACTCCATTTTCCAGTTTTTTTAGGTTTTATTTGGCAGAAAAGCCAATTCCCGATGGGGCTGGGCAAGACCTATCGGGAACTGACTTTATGGGCCGGGATAAACCCGGCCCATTTGCTCGCTTATACGGTGGCTTCGCGGGTATAACGCTTGGCTTTGTATTGCGGGTTCATCAGGTTCTCGATGGAGAGAATTTCATCCAGCTGCTCGGCGGTCAGCAGGCCGCGCTCCAGCACGACTTCACGGACGTTCTTGCCGGTCTGAGCACAGATCTTGCCGACGATGTCGCCTTCGTGGTGGCCGATGAAGGGGTTCAGGTAGGTCACGATGCCGATGGAGTTCAGCACGTGGTTCATGCAGATTTCCGGGTTGGCGGTGATGCCTTCCACGCACTTCTCGCGCAGGGAGATACAGGCTTTTTCCATCAGGCTCAGGGATTCGAACATCGCCTGACCGATCACCGGCTCCATGACGTTCAGCTGCAGCTGACCGGCTTCGGCGGCGAAGGTGATGGTGACGTCGTTGCCAAAGACCTTGAAGCAGGACTGGTTGACCACTTCCGGAATGACCGGGTTGACCTTGGCCGGCATGATGGAGGAGCCAGCCTGCATTTCCGGCAGGTTGATCTCTTTGAGTGCAGTGCGCGGGCCGGAGGAGAGCAGACGCAGATCGTTACAGATCTTGGAGAGCTTCATCGCCATGCGCTTAATGGCGCCGTGCAGCATCACGTAGGCGCCGCAGTCGGAGGTCGCTTCGATCAGATCTTCAGCCGGGACATAGGCACGACCGGTGATCTCGGCCAGGCGCTTGATGGCCAGGGCGGAGTACTCGGGCGGGGTGTTCAGGCCGGTACCGATGGCGGTGGCGCCCAGGTTCACTTCCAGCAGCAGCTCCTGGCAACGCTTGATGGACTTGATCTCTTCGCGCAGGGTGACGGCGAAGGCGTGGAACTCCTGACCCAGGGTCATCGGCACCGCATCTTGCAGCTGGGTACGACCCATCTTCAGGATGCCCTTGAACTCGGCGGCCTTGGCATCGAAGGCGGCGATCAATGCTTCCAGTGCGTGCAGGGTGGTGTCGGTGCTGTTGACCACGGCCACGCGGAAACCGGTGGGGTAGGCATCGTTGGTGGACTGGCACTTGTTGACGTGGTCATTGGGGTTGATGACGTCGTAGCGGCCCTTGGCCAGGCCCATGATTTCAAGGGCGATGTTGGCCAGTACTTCGTTGGTGTTCATGTTGACGGAGGTGCCGGCACCACCCTGGTAAACGTCGACCGGGAACTGGTCGAAGCATTTGCCGGTGTTCAGCATCAGGTCGCAGGCTTCTACGATCTTGTCAGCAATTTCAGGACGGATGGTACCCAGTTCGCCGTTCGCCAAGGCGGCGGCCTTCTTGGTCAGTACCATGCCGCGGACAAATTCCGGAACGTCAGAAATCTTCTGAGTGCTGATCTTGAAGTTCTCAACGGCGCGCAGGGTATGCACACCGTAGTAGAGATCGTTGGAAACTTCTTTGGTGCCCAGCAGGTCTTCTTCAATGCGGACGTTCTTGATGTCGCTCATTGTAATGCCTCAGAAATCAGATAAATGGAAACGATCCTCACCGAGTGGTCGCGAGTTCCTTACGCACGGTTCATCCTGAAGCACCACACATCGAGTGGGGCGGTTGGGGGCTTTTTTGCTCCCTTAATTACTGGCGTCGATATTACCCCAATTGAGGTATCTGATATTAGACCTGGATCACTAAATTTGAGACAACCTCAAATAACTTGTGGTCATTAAACAGATATTGCAATCAACCGATTTACTTTGACAGAACAATGACTTCAATCACAGTCTGGCAAGCCGGTTTTTCTGTGGATCCGGCGCCTCGTCACCCTGTGGACTTGAAAAATGCGCGTCACCCCCCATTTTAATCAACAGGAACCGATACCATGGCGGGTTGGCAACGGCATCAGCCGCTGTCGCACTTCGCCAGCGGTTCATTCACATTCATCCGCACTGAGGTTGTTATGGGCAAGTTGTTTCTATTGTTGGTCGGTCTGGTGGTGCTTGAGCTCACCGTGATGATCGAAGTCGGCTCCGTGATCGGTGCCTTGCCGACCGTCGGCTTGCTCATTCTGACGGCGGTGCTGGGCTCCTCTCTGGTGCGCAGCGAAGGGATCAAGACCCTGTTCAACGCGCAGCAGAAGATGCAGCAGGGGGAGATGCCGGGACGTGAGGTGATGGGGGGCATGATGCTGGCGCTGGCCGGTCTGCTGCTGATCATCCCGGGTTTCGTGACCGACTTCTTCGGCATCCTGCTGCTGCAGCCCTGGCTGCGCAACAAGCTGGCCGACAAGCTGATCGGCAGCAACCAGTTCAAGGTGCAGATGGGCGGTTTTCAGGCCCGTCAGCAGCCGTTTGACGAGGTGCCGGGCAATGACCAGCCGGGTCAAGCTCCGCGCAGCGGCACCACCATCGAAGGGGAGTTCGAGCGCAAGGAGTAACTGCTGCGCTTACTTTCCTGCCATCAGGGCCTGCCCTGATGGCACAACTGCTCGAAGCGGTGGCGGGCATACCACCAGGCCAGGGTGCCCGCCGCCAGATTGGCCACGAGAATTCCCAGATAGATCCCCTGCTCCCCTCCCAGTTTCGCCCCCAGCCAGGCCCCTGGCAGCAAGAAGACAAACAGCCGCAACCCGTTGAACAGGAAGGAGACGCTGGAAGCCCTCACGCCATTCAAGGCGGATGCGAGCAGCATCACCATGCCCTGAAAGCCGTAGCCGATGGGTACCAGGTGCAGATAGAGCACGATGAGGCGCACCACCTGCGGATGACTGCTGAACAGCTCGGCGATGAAGGGGGCCAGCAGCCAGGTCAGTGCGTATACCGCCAGCTGGAACAGCAGGGCAAAGCGCATGCAAAACTGCAGCGCCGCCTTTGCGCGGGCCGGGTTGCCCGCCCCGCAGTTCTGCGAGATGAAGGGCGCCAGCACGGAGGAGAGCGCCATCATCACGATAAGCAGCAGGGCTTCCACTCTCGATGCGGCGCCGTAGGCGGCCACCACTTCCGTCCCCAGCCCGGCGAAGATGGTCATCAGCACGGCGTTGGCCAGCGGGTTGAGCATGTTGGTGAAGGAGGCGGGCACCGCCACGTGCAGCAGGGCGCGCCAGTGGGCCAGCAACTGCGGGCGCGGGGAGAGGCGCCAGCGCAGCAGCCCTTCCCGGTGGCGCAATATATAGAGGCTGACCAGCATGGCCATCAGCCAGGAGAGGGAGGTGGCGATGGCGGCGCCGCGGATCCCCCATGCGGGGAAGGGGCCTATGCCGAAGATGAGCAGGGGATCCAGCACGCCGTTGACCAGGCCGGCCACCGTCATCACCAGGCTGGGGGTCTTGGTATCGCCGGTGGCCCGGATGGCGGCATTGCCCACCATGGGCAGCACCAGCATGGGGACGGTCAGATACCAGATCAGCATGTAGTCGTAGATGAGGGCGATCAGCTCATCGCTGGCGCCGAGCAACCGGAACAGCGGGTGTATGGTCAGCGCCCCCGCCTGGGCGATGGGGGCGACCAGCAGCACGGCCAGAAACAGGTTGTCGGTGGTGATGCGGGCGGCTTCATCATGCTTGCCCTGGCCGAGCGCATGACCCATCACCGCAGAGAGACCGGCTCCCAGTCCCATCGCCAGCGAGGTGACCACGAAGGTGACCGGAAAGGTGAAGCTGATGGCGGCCAGCGCCTGGGTACCCAGCATGCCGATGAAGAAGGTGTCGACCAGGTTGAAGGCGAGAATGGCGACGATACCGAGGATCATCGGGCCCGTCATGCGCAGCAATACGGACGTCATGGGGGCAGTCAGCAGGGGATTGGGTCGGGTCACGGGCTCGTCTCTGTACGTCTGGCGGAGTTCTGGCTGCGGGCAGCACAAACCGGTTTCCTGACCGGGACTTCGGGAGATCCATCGAAGACGTTCATAGTACGTGAAAATATTTTTTTTGTATTTGCCCTTGAAGGGTTAACAAACGTGCCCCACATCGGAGACATATCTAATTTGGCCAGGAATGGCCATTCCTCAAAGCAACACAGAGACTCATTTTGGGAGAGTTATCGATGAAAATTCGTCCACTGCACGACCGCGTCATCATCAAGCGCATCGAAGCTGAAGCCAAATCCGCTGGCGGCATTGTCTTGACTGGTACTGCGGCCCAGAAGTCCACCCGTGGTGAAGTTCTTGCCGTGGGGACTGGCCGAATTCTGGATAATGGCGATGTCAAAGCCCTCGCTGTCAAGGTTGGTGACAAGGTGATCTTCAACGAAGGCTACGGTGTGAAGACCGAGAAGCTGGATGGTCAGGACGTACTGATCCTGTCTGAAACCGACATCCTGGCGATTGTCGAAGAGTAATCCACCCTTTCCCCCTGCGAATTGATTGAAGGATTGAAGAAATGGCAGCTAAAGAAGTCAAGTTTGGCAACGAAGCACGCAGCAAGATGCTGGAAGGCGTAAACATCCTGGCCGATGCCGTCAAGGTGACCCTGGGCCCGAAAGGCCGCAACGTGGTACTGGACAAGTCCTTCGGCGCGCCGACCATCACCAAGGACGGCGTCTCCGTTGCCCGCGAAATCGAGCTGGAAGACAAGTTCATGAACATGGGTGCCCAGATGGTCAAGGAAGTTGCTTCCAAGGCCAACGACGCCGCCGGTGACGGTACCACTACCGCTACCGTACTGGCTCAAGCCATCGTCAACGAAGGCCTGAAGGCTGTTGCCGCCGGCATGAACCCGATGGATCTGAAGCGCGGCATCGACAAGGCCGTAGTGGCCGCCGTTGCCGAGCTGCAAGCGCTGTCCCAGCCGTGTGCCGACAACAATGCCATCGCTCAGGTCGGCACCATTTCCGCCAACTCCGACGAGAAAGTGGGCAAGCTGATTGCCGAAGCCATGGACAAAGTCGGTCGTGACGGCGTCATCACCGTTGAAGACGGTCAGGGTCTGGACGACGAGCTGGCCGTGGTAGAAGGCATGCAGTTCGACCGTGGCTACCTCTCCCCGTACTTCGTCAACAAGCCGGAAACCGGTGCCGTCGAGCTGGATGATCCCTTCATCCTGCTGGTTGACAAGAAAGTCTCCAACATCCGTGAAATGCTGCCGGTGCTGGAAGGCGTAGCCAAAGCAGGCAAGCCGCTGATCATCGTGGCCGAAGACGTAGAAGGCGAAGCGCTGGCGACCCTGGTGGTCAACACCATGCGTGGCATCGTGAAAGTCGCTGCCGTCAAGGCACCTGGCTTCGGTGACCGTCGCAAAGCCATGCTGCAGGATATCGCCATCCTGACCGGTGGTACCGTGATCTCCGAAGAAGTGGGGATGGAGCTGGAAAAAGCGACCCTGGAAGACCTGGGTCGTGCCAAGCGCATCGTCATCACCAAAGAGAACACCACCATCATCGATGGCGTGGGTGATGCATCCCTGATCGAGAGCCGTGTGGCTCAGATCCGTCAGCAGATCGAAGAGACCTCTTCCGATTACGACCGCGAGAAGCTGCAAGAGCGCGTAGCCAAACTGGCTGGCGGTGTTGCGGTGATCAAGGTTGGCGCTGCCACCGAAGTCGAGATGAAAGAGAAGAAAGCCCGGGTTGACGACGCCCTGCACGCGACTCGCGCCGCAGTAGAAGAGGGTGTGGTTGCTGGTGGTGGTGTTGCGCTGGTACGCGTGGCCGCCAAACTGGCCGGCCTGCGTGGCGACAACGAAGATCAGAACGTGGGTATCAAGGTCGCTCTGCGCGCCATGGAAGCTCCGCTGCGCCAGATCGTCATCAACGCTGGTGAAGAGGCCTCCGTCATTGCCAACGCGGTGAAGAACGGTGAAGGTAACTTCGGTTACAACGCCTACACCGAACAGTACGGTGACATGCTGGCCATGGGTATCCTGGATCCGACCAAGGTGACCCGTTCTGCCCTGCAGTTCGCCTCTTCCATCGCCGGCCTGATGATCACCACCGAGTGCATGATCTCCGAGCTGCCGAAGAAAGATGCCCCTGCCATGCCTGACATGGGCGGCATGGGCGGCATGGGCATGATGTAATTCAGCCCTGGTTACCAAACGGCTCGCTTTTGCGGGCCGTTTTTTTTATGGCGACTAAACTGAGTCTATTGTCAGTGACTTAATCAGAGGTGAGTATGCGTGTACTGGGTTTGATTCCATTACTGTTTTCTCTGGCCATGCCGGTGATGGCACTTGAGGCGCCACAGGGGCCCGTCATTTTGAAGGTGACCGGCAATGTGCTGCCGGCCGAAGCGACGGAGGGGGTGGTTTCCTTCGATCTCGCCATGCTCAAGGCCCTGCCGCAGCATGAGATAGTGACCAGCAATCCCTGGGTCGACAAACCGCACAAATATTTGGGGCCCAAGCTGGCCGATGTCTTGGCTGCCGTCGGTGCGGATGGCAAGGCGATCACCTTGACGGCCTTGAACAGTTTTCAGATCAGGATCAACTGGGATAAGGTCAGGCAATACGACCCGATTCTGGCCTGGCAAGATGACGGGGTCACCATGCGGGTACGGAATAAGGGACCGCTTTGGTTTATCCTACCGCTGGATCAGTATCCCGAGCTGAAACGCTCTGAGTTTACCGACATGATGATTTGGCAATTGAACGCCATTGATATTCAGCATTGATGTAGTGGCTTGCGGGAGTACGAGTGAAAGCAAAGACCAAGGCGTGGCCTTTACTCATCGTTCTTTACCTATCCATCCTGTTGTTTACGGGAAGCACCCTCTATTGCCTCGCGCAGATACAGAATGCGACCCGAGTGATGGAGAGGTATACCTATGACGTCTCCTGGGCCCTGATGCAGTTGCAACTGGAGTTGGGGCGCTTTCTCAACTCCGTCGAGATCTACCATTATGGCGGCATCGATCACGATACCCTGATGCTGCGCTATGACATCCTGTGGAGCCGGACCCCCATCCTGCTCAGTGGCCAGTTGCGTCAGAGCATGAAGGACAAGCAGAAGACCTTGCGGCTGGTGCAGTTGATCGAAAGCAATATCCGCGAGATGGAGCCCAATATCACCAATCTGAAGGCGGGGACACCCGACTATCAGCAGATATTGATGCGCCTGGTTCCTCTGCAGGAGCCACTCTCCTATTCGCTCGCCTCCGTGATGCAGAAGAACATCAACGTCTATTCAGGCAATGACAAACGCTTTGGCCAGCTGCGCAATGCGCTGCTGTTCATGGTCTCAGGGCTGGTGTTGTCGGTGATGTTGCTGAGCGGTTTGTTGATCCGCGAGGCCCGCCGTCATTTCAGGGCGGCGCGGATCGATCCCCTGACCGGGCTCTCTAACCGGTTGGCCTTGCTGGAGAAAATGGAGTCCTACGCCACCAAGGAGACGCCGTTTGGCTTGGTGCTGGTGGACATCAACGATTTTCGCGACATCAACAGCAAGTTCGGCTACAACACCGGTGATTTCCTGCTGCAGGAGCTGGCAAAGCGAATGCGCAGTTTGTGTGAAAACGGTGAGTGGGTGGCCCGGCTGGGCGGCGATCAGTTTGCCATGATCCAGCGTGAAAGCAGTGACCTGCGCCAGGTGAGGGAGCTGGTGGCCCGCCTGCTGCATGCGCTCAAGCAGGACATCATCATCGACAACTATCCGTTCCGCCTGGAGGTGGGCATCGGTATCGCCTTCTTCCCGATGGACAGCAAGCATACTCAAGAGCTGCTCAGCCGGGCCGAGCAGGCCTTGTTTCACAGCCGCAAGACCCATGTGCCATACGTCATCTACGACAACTCGTTGCTCAATGAAACGGCGCGCCGCAAGCATTTGGCAAGCGACATGATCATGGCGCTCGAGCACAATGCACTCGAGCTCTATTACCAGCCCATCGTCAATCTCGAGAGTGGCCGCTGCGAGGCGGTGGAAGCCTTGCTGCGCTGGCGTCACCCTGAGCTGGGTTTCATTCCACCCAACGAGGTGATCCAGGTTGCCGAGGAGTTTCAGCTGGCTGAGAAGCTGGGCAGCTGGGTATTGAACACGGCCTGTGAGCAGCTTTATCAGTGGCAGCAACTGGGTTTGGTTGATTTGCAGATGTGCGTGAATATCTCGCCCGGCATGTATCAGCGTAATCTGTTGAAGCTGGTTGCCAAGGCCTTGATGGACCACCATATTCCGGCCGCCAGTCTGGTGCTGGAGGTGACGGAAGACACCACCATGCGCGAGGTGAAAAACTCCCTGCAACTGATGCAGGATCTCAATCAGCAGGGGGTACAGCTGGCACTGGATGACTTTGGTACTGGCTACTCCTCGCTCAGCTATCTGCAGAAGCTGCCGGTCAGCAAGGTGAAGATCGATCGCTCCTTCATCCAGGGGATCGATACGTCCATCGAGGCATCCGAGCTGGTCGCCAACATATGCCGGATGGGCTCCATGCTGGGCAAGAGTCTGGTGTGTGAAGGGATAGAAACTCAGGCTCAACTCGACGTGTTGCGCACCCTCACTGATATTCATCTCTATGGTCAGGGCTATCTGTTCAGCCGTCCAGAACAGGCGGAGAAGGTTTATCAAACCCTGCTGGAGATGGAAGAGGAGTGGCTGGAGCGACGTCAACCCGACAAGGCGTATTTAATTTAGCCAAAATGGCTCATGCTTGGCCCAAGATGGCCGATAGTCTTAAAGCAGGAGGTACACCATGGATATATCTAGTTCTGCATCTGCGTCATTTGGTTCTGCATTGATGACGGCCAGCCTGGCCAAGAAACAACAGACCCAAGAAGGTGAATCTGCATTGAAACTGCTGCAAACAGCAGCTCAATCAGCACCGGTTGCACCGACATCGGCCAACGCTTCTCTGGGAAGTAACATCGATATTCGCGTCTGACCCTAACGAAAAAGCCCCCATCCAGTCGATGGGGGCTTTTTTATGTCTGCGATATTGCGATGTCTATCTTGGCTCAGACCGGAAAAGGGGCTGGCGCCTCGAAGGTCATCTGCTCGCCGCTGCGGGGGTGGCTGATGGTCAGGCTGGCCGCATGCAGGTAGAGATGGGGGGCAGCCGCCAGCGCATCCGGATGGGCGTAGAGGTTGTCACCCAGAATCGGGTGCCCCAGCTCCAGCATGTGGACGCGCAACTGGTGCGAGCGACCCGTGATGGGAGTCAGCTTGATCAGGCTGTTGCCATTCTCTACCCTCAATTTTTCCCACAGGGTCAGGGCGTGACGCCCCTCCTCGTGGTCAACCTTCTGTTTCGGCCGGTTGGGCCAGTCGACGCAGAGCGGTAGGTCGACCTGACCCGACGCTGCTTCCGGCTCACCCCACACCCAGGCGAGGTAGTGCTTCTCGGTTTCCCGCTCGCGAAATTGCCGGCTCAGCTCCCGATGGGAATTGGGATTGAGGGGAATGACAATGACGCCAGTGGTGGACATGTCGAGGCGATGAGCCGCCGCCGCCTTGGGGTGCTGCTGCTTTACCCGATGCAGGACGCTGTCTTCATTCTCGGGGCCGCGCCCGGGCACGCTCAGCAGGCCAGTGGGCTTGTTGACCACCATGATGTCCTTGTCCTTGAACAGGATATCGAGCCAGGGTTCCAGAGGCGGTGAGTATTCAAACATAAATGTCTCGCATCAGAAGGTGGGGGCAAGCCCCCATCAGTTATGAGTAACCACAATCATAAAGGGCATGGCATCCGGCATGAGCCGGTCATGTCTCTTCAGTATCGCGTCAGTTATGGGTGACCACGATAAAGCGGATGGCATCCAGCTTGAGTTGGGTCTGATCGATCAGGTGGTGCAATTCTGCCTGCAGATTGCGCAGATAATCCAGTTCGCTGTCGCGCACGTTCGGGTTGACCGCCTTGAGCGCTTCCAGCCTGTCCAGATCCTGCTGCAGGGTCTGTGCCATCTGGGCGCGGGCCTTGTCGACAATCCCGCCTTTCAGCTCTTCGGCAATGGCCTGGCCCTTGCCAATCAGACCGTGGATCACCAGTTGGGACGCGGTGACCAGCTTGCTGCCGAGGTGGCGATTGACCGGCGTGAGCTGGCGGTTGAAGGCATCGAACGCCACTTTTTCACCCAGATTCTGGCCGTTCTTGTCCATCAGCAGACGGATCGGCGTTGGCGGCATGAAGCGATAGAGCTGGGGATGGGCTGCAGACTCGGCAACGAAGATCAGCTCAAGCAGGATGGAGCCGATGGGCAGCGCCTTGTTCTTGAGCAGGGCGACCGAGGTCGCTCCGATCTCGGAGCCGAGGATCAGGTCGATACCGCCACGCATCATGGGGTGATCCCAGGAGAGCAGCGCCATGTCATCCCGCGACAGAGCGGTGTTGCGATCGAAGGTGATGGTCATGCCATCTTGCGGCAGGCCCGGGAAGCTGGAGACCAGCATGTGATCCCCCGGGGTCAGCACCAGCGCGTTCTCGCCACGGTCATCCTGATTGACGCCGATCTCGTCGAACATCTTGAGGGCGAAGGAGATCATGCCGGTGTCGTCATCTTCGGCGGCCAGCTTGTCGACCAGCTGCTGGGCGGCGGCGCCACCGCTGGAGTGGATCTCCAGCAGGCGATCGCGACCCTGTTCCAGCCGGGCCTTGAGCGGCTCGTGCAGTTCGCGAGTCTTGACCAGCAGGGCATCGAGGGGGGCCTGATCGCCTGTGTTGGCGGCCAGCAGCTCGAACAGCTCGTCACGTACCGCTTCGAATACCGGACGGGCCGTCGGGCAGGTCTGCTCGAATGCATCCAGACCATCGTGATACCAGAGCTGCAGGGCGCGCTGGGCGGTCCCTTCCAGGTAGGGCACGTGGATTTCGACGGTATTCTGCTGACCGATACGATCCAGTCGGCCGATACGCTGTTCCAGCAGATCCGGGTTGAGCGGCAGATCGAACAGCACCAGATGGCTGGCAAACTGGAAGTTACGCCCTTCTGAGCCGATCTCGGAGCAGAGAAGCACCTGAGCGCCTCCCTCAGCTTGAGCGAAATAGGCGGAGGCCTTGTCCCGCTCGAGGATAGACATCCCTTCGTGGAACACGGCACAACGGATCCCTTCACGGGTACGCAGCGCCTCTTCCAGCGCGATGGCGGTCGCCGCTTCGGAGCAGATCACCAGCACCTTCTGCTGGCGGGCAGAGAGCAGCAGTTCCAACAACCATTCGACGCGCGGGTCGAACTGGGTCCAGGTCGCGTTGTCGCCTTCGAATTGCTGGAAGATCTTCTCGGGATAGAGGTAGCGCAGGGCGCGGGTCTGCAGATCGCCACCGTTGCCACCCATCATGCCCATCACCTTGATGGCGGTCTTGTACTGCTCCGGCAGAGGCATGGGGTAGACGTTGAGGTGGCGCTCCGGGAAGCCCTGAATATTGGCGCGGCTGTTACGGAACAGCACCCGGCCGGTGCCATGCTGATCCAGCAGCTTGGCGACCGCCTGCTGACGGGCGGCGGCATCGCTTAAGTCCAGCCCTTCCAGCTGGCTGGCAAGGATTCTTTTAGCTTCATCGCTCAGGGTCTCGCCATCCAGCAGCTCTTGCGCTGCGCTGGCGACCTGACCATAGGCCTGCTCCTCGGCGAGGAAGGCGTCGTAGTCGTAGAAACGTTCCGGGTCGAGCAGGCGCAGACGGGCAAAGTGGCTCTGGTGGCCCAGCTGATCCGGGGTGGCGGTCAGCAACAGTACGCCCGGCACCTGTTCGGCCAGCGCTTCCACCATTTCGTAGGCGCGGCTTGGCGCTTCCTCACTCCACTCCAGATGATGGGCTTCGTCGACGACCAGCAGGTCCCACTCGGCTTCCAGCACCTGTTCGAAGCGACGGCGCTTCTTGCGCAGGAAGTCGAGGCTGCATATCACCAGCTGTTCGGTCTCGAAGGGGTTCTCCGCATCGGCGAACGCCTCGATGCAGCGCTCCTCGTCAAACAGGGAGAAGTGCAGGTTGAAGCGGCGCAGCATTTCAACCAGCCACTGGTGCTGCAAAGTCTCGGGCAGCAGGATCAGCACCCGATGGGCACGGCCGGAGAGCAGCTGCTGGTGAATGATCATGCCCGCTTCGATGGTCTTGCCCAGACCCACCTCATCGGCCAGCAATACGCGCGGGGCGTAGCGGTGACCCACTTCATGGGCGATATAGAGCTGGTGCGGGATCAGGCTGACCCGGCCACCGGCCAGACCGCGAGTCGGGTTGCGACGACGTTGGTGCTGGTTGATCAACGCCTCGTAGCGCAGGGTAAAGCGGGACATCCGATCGATCTGGCCGGCGAACAGGCGATCCTGCGGCTTGTTGAACTTGATGAAGTTGTTGAGAAACACTTCCTTGAGGGCAACGGGCTCATCATTGTCGGTACGCACACCGACATATATAAGCAGGCCGTCTTTCTCCTGCACTTCTTCGACCGTCATGGTCCAATCTTCGTGACTGGCTATCTGATCGCCCACATTGAAGCTGACCCGGGTCACCGGCGCCTCTTCTTTGGCATACATGCGGTTTTCACCGGTAGCCGGAAACAACAGGGTAACCATGCGTCCTTCAACAGCAACGACAGTCCCCAACCCCAGATCCGTCTCTGTATCACTAATCCAACGCTGGCCAAGTGCAAAAGGCATTAAACTCTCCAAAGCCCAAGAGTGTGTGAATCGCAAAGGGGCGCTATGTTACCCGAAGGCGTGAGCGCGATCACCATGGATATAGATGTGGCAGGCGTCATTCATCGGGTGGGTCGAACCGGCGTGCTCACCTATGGCTAAAGATAGGGGGATGTCGCTATATGGAGGCAGAATTGCTGAATAAGCCATCCATCTGGGTGATTGTTGAACGGTTGAACTGATTTATCGAATTTAATTCGAAAACCCTCTTGCAAGCGTGATCCAGATCCCTATAATGCGCCTCCATCGACACGGCAAGCGGCAACGCAAACAACCGGGTCGGTAACCTCGAAAAGCCTTTGCAAATAAGGCTTGACTCGAGAAGGCGGTTGAGTAGAATGCCACTCCCGCAGCAGCCGAAAGCTGCGTCGCTCTTTAACAATTTGAATCAAGCAATCTGTGTGGGCACTCACAGCATCGAGCATCAAAAACAATT
>NZ_JAPDBT010000039.1:0-13319 GCF_027705405.1 Aeromonas sp. QDB34
GGACATCCGACATCAGAGATTGAGTAGCGGAATGTCTGAGCTGAAGTCATGTCCATGGCTGTTCTTCTTTCCTTTACATCGACGAGGCCTTTATCGAGCTGAGCGAACGCTGGGCGGGCGACTTGGTGGCCTATGGCCACCAAGTCCGCGAGCGGGTGCAGCAGTGGACCGGGCTGACCGTGGGGGTCGGCATCGGCCCCACCAAGACGCTCGCCAAGCTCGCCAACTACGCCGCCAAGAAGTGGCCCGCCACGGGCGGTGTGGTCGATCTGCGGGATGAAGGACGCCGCGTCAGGCTGATGGCGATCACCCCGGTAGACGAGGTATGGGGTATTGGTCGGCGGCTCACCGCCAAGCTGGAGACCCAGGGCATCAAGACCGTGGCGGAACTGGTCGCCGCCGACCCCAAGAGCCTGCGCCGCCGCTATGGCGTGGTGGTCGAGCGCACGGTGCAGGAACTGCGGGGGATACCCTGCGCTGAGCTGGTGCAAGTGGCCCAGGCCAAACAGCAGATTATCTGCTCGCGTTCGTTTGGGGAGCGCATCACCCAGATCGGCCCCATGCATCAGGCTCTGGCGGGTTACATGGAGCGGGCCGCCGAGAAATTGCGAGGGGAGGGGATGTGCTGCCGCCATGTCACCCTGTTCATTCGCACCAGCCCATTCAGCGACCGGGAGCCCTATTACGGCAACCAGGTGAGCAGCAGGCTGGTCATGCCCACCCATGACACCCGGGCGCTGCTGGCTCTTATCCCCGAGCTACTCCCCCGCATCTGGCGTGACGAGCAGCGTTATCAGAAGGGAGGCGTGATGCTGGCCGACTTCACCCCCGCCAACATGCAACAGGGCGACCTGTTCGCAGCTGAGCTGCAATCTCCGCGCAGTGAGGCGCTGATGCAGGTCATCGACAAGATCAATCAGGGGAGGCTTGGTAAAGTCTTCTTCGCGGCCCGAGGCCAAGAGAACAGAGAATGGATGATGAAGCGAGAGCAGTTGAGCCCTCGTTATACCACTGCCCTACATGAATTGCCGATCGCAATGACATAACCATGATTTTGAGTGATGAGGGGAAAAACCATTCCACTAAAGATGAGTTATTTCCCTCCTTCTTCGGCTGTTTTCCCAAAATGCAAAGCGGACTGTCGCCCCGCCCATGAATCCGGCTATCAATCAGCTACCGGTCAAGATAGCCAGCCACCCCAGCGCTTGTGCCGAAAGCACTCCTCCGGCGCCTTCCAGGATCGCCCGCACACTGTTGGCCAAGGTTCCAATCAACGGCCAGCTCGGCGTGGGGGCGTCGGCCTGCGCCTGCAGGGCTGCATGCTTGGCCTGCAAATCGGCGTGTGCCGATACCGATAGCGTTCCCTCGGCGTTCACCTGCTGGAGCCAGGCCAGCAAGAAGACAGAGCATCGGTCTTTTGCTCGCCGGACACTGTCTGCTGTTGATGGCCCCCGGGCGAGTTCAGCTGAATTTGAACACCAGTCGCATTCCCTCCGATGTGTATGCTCACCGGCGCCACCTGCCGTTCTTGCGGAGTGACGCTCATGCTGTCCCCCTGAACACCGGAAGCGGCCAAAGCGAGTGCCCAGTCTAGCACCCGCTCCTGCACCGCCGCGATGAGGGCCCGCATCTGGACCGTCGGCATACAAATCTCCACCTCCCGTTCGGTACCGATTTCGGCCATCAGCAAGCTCATGAGCTCAGGGGGGAATCGGACCCTCAGTGCTTTGCCGGTTGCGGCCAGCTCAGCCAGCTCGCTTGCGGGCAGCGAGAGCGGGCAAGTTTGCCACTGTACCGCCCGCTCGGTGTTGGCAACTGACAGCAAGTGGTGGGACCCTGCCTGCCAGTACGCCAGATTCCCGCGCCGCTGGCGATAACGGGGCACACCGCAGCCGTCAGGATAGCCCTGTAGCTCATGGTCAAGCCAGATGATTGCCTCGGGCTGTTGGAGCAGACGTGCCACCACCTTTGCCATGCGCAGCAACTTAGTGATTTCAACGTTCGGATCGCTGGCCAGGGTGATGAGTTCGGGAACATGGGCAGGCATGGGGTGCTCCTGGGCAATAGTGGGGGCCTATTGTACCCGGTTTCGGTCGTGCGGGTTGTAGTGCTACAAGCGGAGAGGATCCGCTCCGGGTCAAAAAAAAGGGAGGCCGAAGCCTCCCTCCAAAAAGTCACTTTTTGAACCAGTTTCACTGGCCTACGTGTAGGTGAAAGTGAAGAGAAATCTTCACTTGATACACGCAGATCAGCATCAAACCGCTAGCGATAATCATGCTTGATAGCATATCGATCTCCATATCAAATCAGGTGAATCCGTTCACCTGAGGGTTATTGGCCTCCTGGCTAGCCATAAGACTCGCTCTTGTGCCCGTGTTGACATTATACACCCTGCCCCCCAACATTTTTCATAAATTCATGATAAATCATGTAGATAATATATAATTCTCACGCTGGTATCACTCGCCCCCAATACTTGACCAGCCCTGTTTATCTACGAAGTATTCCCCGCGTCCACAATATGGGCTGCACCAGTTGATCTGGCTTGTATCTCGCAACGCCACCCGCCGCACGAAGAAAACGTGGCCTGCTGCCTCTGCCGGACTAGCTCAGTGGCCGTTAAGGGTTGCCAGCCACTTCAGCACCAGTTCGCTCAGAACCCCGCCGCCGGCTCCTTCCAGAATCGCCGCAACAGTGCTGGCCACCGCAGCGATCACCGGCCATTTCCACTTGGGGGCGGCGGTCTGGGCCTTGATAGTATCCAGCTCGCTCTGAAGCACATTGCCGTTTGCCAGCTGCAGTGGCTTCTCCTGCGCCACCCCAGGCTGGTCCGTAGCCTTCTGCCCGCCGGTGATGGTTTGCTGTTGCTGGCCCCCGGGCGAGCTCACCATCAGTTGACCACCGTTGAACCCGCCCTCGATGCGAATGGTAACCGGCGCCAGCGGCTGGGGCGAGGAGGGCATTTCGTCCCCCTCGATCCCGGCCTCAACCAAGTCGAGCACCCAGGTCAACAGTTGGTCCCGGACCGCATCAACAAGTGCGCGGATCTGATTGCCGCCAACCACCCGTACCGGCTCCATTGAGATATTCAGGTCTTGCATCAGCATGGCCATCATCTCCGGCGGGAGAACCATGCTCACATTTTTCCCGGGAATAGCCACGTCTTCCAACCCGCTGATGGGCTGACCAATGCTGCATGTCGAGACAGCTTCTGCGAATTCAGGGTGGTCGATGATGATGGGGATCAGCCCTCGAAAGGGATTCCGAGCTTTCAATTCACAGCGTATGACACGATAGGAGGGCAGCTTGGCATCATCCGGATAGCCCCGCAGCTCATGGTCGATCCAGGTAGCCCACTCAGCCTGTTTTAGCATACGGGCGACCACCTTGGCCTTGCGGAGCAGATCGGTGGTCTTAACTGCCGGATCACCGGCCAGGGCAATCAGGTCAGATAGCGAGGTGGACATCGAGGTGCTCCTGGGCGACAAGGGAGGTCCAGTGTACCCGATCTGGCCCGGTCAGTTGCAACGCTGCAAGCGGGTCGGATACAGCCGGTCCGCTCTGGCTGGATTTGAGCTTGGCTTTGTCCGTTGGCCCCAGTATGCAAAGCGGGGCCGCAGCCCCGCTCATACCCCGACGATAGCGATCAGCCGCCGCTCAAGCTGGCCAGCCACTTCAGCACCAGCTCGCTCAGCACCCCGCCGCCGGCGCCTTGCAGCACGGCCAGCACGCTACTACCGGCCAGCACGACGATCAGCGGCCATTTCCGCTTGGCGGTGGCGGCCTGGGGCTTGAGGGTGTTCTGCTCGCTCTGCCGCGTGTCGCGGTCTGCCGGCTGCCGTGGTGCATCCGCGCTCCCCTGCGCCAACCCGGACGGGCCCGCGGCCTTCTGCTCGCCGGTGACGGTTTGCTGTTGCTGGCCTCCCGGCGAGCTCACCATGACTTGGCCACCGTGGAACCCGCCCTCGATGTGAACGGTCACCGGCGCCAACGGCTGGGGTGGGGAGGGCATCCCGTCCCCCTCGATCCCGGCCTTGGCCAGCTCGAGTGCCCAGTCCAACACCTTGTCACGGACTTGAGCTACGACGGCCTGCAGTTGGGATGCGTCCAGTTGATGCACGACCTGGTACTGATCGCGGGCTTTCGCTGACAAGCCATCGTAAACGCGATGCCCAGAGGGGAGTTGCACATAGAGGGTGCCTTGTGACCCCAGCGCCTCCAACTTGCTGATCGAATCAAAACAGAGGTGAGCCTGAGCGGGAATCTCACCGTCAGTTTGGAACGTAAACAGATCAGTCAATTCGCCTGTCTGGACATCCCGCAGGTACACCGGGGCACGGATAAAACGGTATAGAGGAAGAGGATCTGACTCACGGTAGCCCCGCAGCTCCAGGTCGATCCAGGCTAACTGGTCGGATAGCTGGCACCGGTGGGCGATCACCTTGGCCTTGCGCAGCAGATCGGCTGTCTTGACGGCCGGATCGCTGGCCTGGGCGATGAGTTCAGGGAGTGGGGCGGGCATCCAGGCGCTCCTAGGCGACAAAAGAGCCCCAGTGTACCCGATTTGGCCTGCGCGATTGCAGCGCTGCAAGCGGGGCGGACCCCGCTCGCCCTCGCTGACCCGATTGGGGGTGGGCTTTGGCCGCTGACCAAGAAAGCAAAGCGGGGCCGCAGCCCCGCCCATGCCCCGATACCGCTCAGCTACCGGTCAAGGTTGCTAGCCACCCCATCGCCTGCGCCGCCAGCACTCCGCCGCCAGCGCCTTCCAGAATTGCCCGCACACTCCCGGCCACGGCACCGATCACCGGCCATTTGGGGTTGTGGGAGGCAGCCTGGGCCTTGAGCGTATCCATCTCGACCTGCAGCTCCGCGCACATCTCCCGCTGCAGTTGCCCTTGTGCGATCACCTGCGCCAGCCACGGCAACAATGCCGCCAGGGCGGCCTCTTTCTGCGCACTTGTCACCGTCTGCTGTTGTTGGCCACCGGGCGAGTCCTGCATAAACTGAAAACCGGTCGCATTCCCCCCGATGTGAATGTTCACCGGCGCTAGCTGCTTGGCCTGCTGCTGTTCCTGTGGGGTGAAACTCATGCCTTCCCCCTGGATCCCTGCATCAGCCAGGTCAAGCGCCCAGCCAAGCACCTTGTCTCTGATCAGTTCAAGGAGTCCGCGCAGTTGGCTGGTTGCCAGTACGACCTCCGGTGTCATTGGCATATCCCCCTGCATTGCCATAATTTCCGCAGCAACGTTTGGAGGAAACAAGTACCTGACAATCCCATGCTCAGCGGTCGCCAACACTTCCAGCTCGCCGACCGGTTTGACAAACCGACAGGTTGATAATGATTCGATCAGCCCCGGAGAGTCGGACATAAGCGGGATCAGTCCCCGAATGGGATTTCTTACCTTCAATTCTCCCCGTAGCAACCGGTAGGGCGGTAACTCAACACCATCGGGATAGCCCTGCAGCTCATAGTTGATCCAGGCAGCCCATTCCGGCTGCTTTAGCTGACGTGCGGCCACCCATGCCTTGCGTAGCAGGTCGGCGGTCTTGATGGTCGGATCGCTGGCCATGGCGATGAGTTCAGGGATAAGGGCGGGCATTGATGCGTTCCTGGGCAAAATGGGAGCCCCCATTGTACCCGTTTTCGGTCGTGCGGATTGCAGTGCTGCAAACGGCAGGATCCCGGCTCCTCGCTGGCCCGATTTTGGGCGGGCTTGAGCCGCTGACCAAGAAAGCAAACGCCCCGCATAAGCAGGGCGTGATCTGGGCACCATCGTTACAGGCCGTACTGGCCCACCTCGTGGATCCATTTTGTATCGTCATTGCCTGGCCGAGCCGCGGTATACCCTGCCCAACAGAAGAACAGCAGGGCGCCTATCACCAGCAACACCTGCACAACCGTGAACCCCGCTCTGGCGCCATAACGATTTTTTTTCAACGCATCCAGTATCCAGATCCCAGCGGCAACAAACAGCAGGATCAGCAGCGCTGTCATGCCCTCCTGTCTGATCCCCGCGATCAGCATCTTCAACGCATCCCAAACCCAAACCATCATGTCACCCTCCAGAACTACCAAGCCACGCCGTTTAGCGCAAAATACTGTATCCATATACAGTCTCGCAAGCGTACCATGCCGCCCCGCTCGAGCGCACCACCGACCATCCTCCCTTGTCGAGTGAGCGGCGGGATCAGCGCAGCGCGGCAGCCGTCCCCCGCGCTATCAGCTGCCGCTCAAGGTGGCCAGCCAGCCCAGCGCCTGCGCCGCCAACACTCCACCGCCGGCGCCTTCCAGCACCACCCGCACACTGCCGGCCACGGCGCCGATCACCGGCCATTTTGGGTTAGGGGAGGCGGCCTGGGCCTTGAGGGTGTCCAGTTCGGCCTGCAACTCAGCACACGCCTCTCCCTGCAACTGCCCTTGCGCGATCACCTGCTGCAGCCACGGCAACAAGGCAGCCAGCGCCTCGGCCTTCTGCTCGCCTGTCGCTGTCTGCTGTTGCTGGCCGCCGGGCGAGCTCTGCATGAACTGAAAACCGGTCGCATTCCCCCCGATGTGAATGTTCACCGGCGCCAGCTGCTGGGCTTGCTGCTGCTCCTGGGGGGTAAAGCTCATCCCGTCCCCCTGGATCCCTGCATCAGCCAAGTCAAGCGCCCAAGTCAGCAGCTTGTCTCGGACCGCCTCAATAAGCCCACGAACTTGGTTTGACCCCAAGGCGAGTTCTGGCACCCCTGGCAGTGAAAGCTCTTGTATCAGAAATTGGCTCTGTTCGGGGGTGAAGAACGAACGAACAACTTCACCAGGTACAGCCAGGTCCTCCAAGGCCCCCATCGGATGACCAAACCGGGATTCCGTTATTAACCTGTTCATCTCGGCATTCCTAATTGGCAATGGAAGCCTCCCATGACCAGGCACATCGACTTTGAGCTCACCTTGCAGCACACGGTAGGGCGGTAAATCCCCGGACTGCGGATAGCCTTGCAGTTCATGGTCTATCCAGGTGGCCCACTCGGGCTGCTTGAGCAAGCGGGCGGCCACCATAGCCTTGCGCAGCAGGTCGGTAGTTTTGACGGTCGGATCGCTGGCCATGGCGATCAGCTCGGGGATAAGGGCGGGCATCGGGTGCTCCTAGGGGTCGACAAGGGGGGCCCATTGTACCCGGTTTGGCCCTGTCGATTGCAGCGCTGCGAGCGGGGCGGACCCCGCTCGCCCTCGCTGACCCGATTGGGGGCGGGCTTTGGCCGCTTACCAAGAAAGCAAACGCCCTGCATAAGCAGGGCGTGATCTGGGCACCATCGTTACAGGCCGTACTGGCCCACCTCGTGGATCCATTTTGTATCGTCATCGCTTGGCCGAGTCGCTGTATACCCTGCCCAACAGAAGAACAGCAGGGCGCCTATCACCAGCAACACCTGCACAACCATGAACCCCGCGCCGGCGCCATAACGATTATTTTTCAACTTCTCCAGTATCCCGATCCCAGCGGCAACTAACAGCACGATCAACAGCGCTGTCATACCCTCCTGTCTGATCCCCGCTATCAGCATCCTCAACGCATCCCAAACCCAATCCATCATGTCACCCTCCAGAACAACCAGGCCGCACCGTTGTGCGCAAAGCACTGTATCCATATACAGTCTCTTTAGCGTACCATGCCGCCACGCACGAGCGCACCACCGACCATCACTCCTTCGTCGAGTGAGCGGCGGGATCAGCGCTGGGCGGTAAGGGATGGCATCGGTTCGCCATCGCGCACCCACCAGCCGGCAAGCACAGCGCGGCAGTGTCCTTTTGCCCTTGGCTTTGGCCGTTGGCCCGGAAAACAAAGCGGGGCCGCAGCCCCGCTCATACCCCGACGATAGCGATCAGCCGCCGCTCAAGCTGGCCAGCCACTTCAGCACCAGCTCGCTCAGCACCCCGCCGCCGGCGCCTTGCAGCACGGCCAGCAGGCTACTACCGGCCAGCACGACGATCAGCGGCCATTTCCGCTTGGCGGTGGCGACCTGGGGCTTGAGGCTGTCCTGCTCGCGCTGCCGCGTGTCGAGGTCTGCCGGCTGCCGTGGTGCATCCGTGCTCCCCTGCGCCAACCCGGACGGGCCCGCGGCCTTCTGCTCGCCGGTAACTGTTTGCTGTTGCTGACCTCCCGGCGAGCTCACCATGACTTGGCCACCGTGGAACCCGCCCTCGATGTGAAAGGTCACCGGCGCCAACGGCTGAGGTGGGGAGGGCATCTTGTCCTCCTCGATCCCGGCCTCGGCCAGGTCGAGTGCCCTGCTCAGCAGCTTGTCCCGCACGGCATCGATAAGGCCTCGTACCTGGTTAACCCCCAGCACCCGCTCCGGCACCCTCGAGATCCGCAGTGCCTGCATCATCTCGACGGCCACATCTGCAGCAAAGCAAAAACTCAGGGGTTTCCCTGGTATCACCGCCTCTTCCAGCGGGCCAACAGGCTGGCCACACCGGCACCAGGTATAAAGGTAGGCCACCTGGGGATCATCAAACTGGATCGGGATCAGCCTACGCGCGGAGTCTCTGGCCATCAGCTCACACCGCATCTGGCGGTAGGGTGGCAACTCTACCTCATCGGGATAGCCCTGCAGCTCATACCCGATCCAGGTAGCCCACTCGGGTTGCTTGAGCCGGCGGGCGACCACCAGGGCCTTGCGCAGCAGATCGGCGGTCTTGACGGTCGGATCGCTGGCCAGGGCGATCAGGTCAGATAGCGGGGTGGGCATCGAGGTGCTCCAGGGCGACAAGGGAGGCCCAGTGTACCCGATTTGTCACGGTTGATTGCAGCGCTGCAAGCGGCAGGATCCCGGTCCCTCGCGGTGTCGGATTTGGGGCGGGCTTTTGCCGCTGACCAAGAAAGTAAAAGCCCCGCAGGGCGGGGCAATGTGTGACGGCAAGGCCGGTGATCACGGTCGGGGCGGGGGGGCAGTCACCTGACCTTGTGGAAGATGATGAGGATCAGGGGGACGCAGATCAGGAAGCCCAGGGAGGCCGCGTCAAACACCACGCCGGTGGCTTGCATCACCGCGTCCATCATGGCGCGGTGATACTCCAACGAGACGGGGCCAGTCCCGATCACGCTCTCCTTCTCAGCAATGTGCCCGAAGCTGGTAGAAGCCACCCCCAGCCAGAGGTAATAGCCCAGGGAAACCAGCGCAATGCCGGCCCAACGTAACACGGTTTTACTCTTACTTGCTGATATGACTTTATCCATCTAGTCGTCCATCCACCGCGCCACCGGAATACGGTTTCCGCCATCCACACGACACCTTTCAGAATAATCACAGCGAAAAATAGTACCGCTATATATTATGTCATCACTTATTGCCGCCCATGTTACTATATTTAGTTTTTCTATTTTCGACCCACCTCACAACTAATAAATATGAAAAGTAAAGCGCGGCGAATGAAATCACTGAGCCAAAATAAAGAAAATAAATCATGTCGTACACGCCATTGACTAGGCGGCTATACTCAGTGCCAATTAAATCAAACTCTAATCCATATTTTATATTGACCAATACGAGAACCAATATTGCGCTCATGATTATAAAATGAATCACAAAGGGCATTGCCACCCCTGTTATTTTAAGGATTTTCTTAATCATTGCTGCTACCTAATGAACCACCAAATGTCCCTGGGGAAACGCCACTTGAGCTGCCACCTGCAGCACCGGAACTATTGCCGGAGGAACCAAGGGTTTCTCCAATAGGTCCTGCACTCTTCATTGGCGATAAGCCCTCACCGTTCGGGATGGCTGTCTTCATAGCCGAAGTCACCTCAACTACAAGCATGTCAGAGCTTGAGGCTAGCTGTGACAGGTGGCGTTCGAGTGATGACGGTATGACGAAGTCCTCTGTGTACGTGTTCCCTATCGGCCCGTTGACAGTGAAGACGCTTGTCCCTGCCAGCTTCAACGCATCAACGGAAGTCGTTGTGCAGTTACTACCAGTTAGATCGTATTTATTTATCACTCTGCCAGTTTCTTTTATTTTATCTTTTTCTGGTTGAGTGGAACTGGAAAGCCATTTTCTTTGGAATATTGCCAACGTCAAATTTTCATCTACATCCATGATTTTAAATGCTCTCGCATTCATGCTATATAGTTCGTGTTGATAATACTCCCGAGCTTTTGCAAAGCCATATTGAATAAGTACGCCGTCACCGACAGGGGATACAGGATTACCATCAAATCGACCGTATGTGTATACGTGCATACTCCACTCTTTGTGGACTGAAATAAAGGCGTGCCCGGTTCCCTTTGTTTCAGTCCACAGAAATACACCGTTTGCTAAAATATCTCGTGGATTTTCGCAAATTTCATTTGCTATCCAATGCCCTTTGTTCGTTTCAATTAAGGTGACGCTGCCACGATCATCAGATCGAAAGCTTGAGGTTTTCTCGCCTTCCCATTCGCTTTTACCCCAGCGCTGCCATCCACCATTCCACCACTGCCCACTTCTGCTCGGATCCACATTTCCTCCACAGCCTTGCTTCCCAAAAAACCATTGTGCCATGTATGGGTAATCCGACCAACCGAGCGGATACCCAGACAAGTCACCGTCTGTCCGTTGCCGTACTGCAACTGGGAGCAGCGCTAGGCGGTAAGCGAGGACATCGGTTCGCCATCGCACACCCGCCAGCAGGTAAGCGCAGAGCGGTAGCCCTCCCCCGCGCCATCAGCTGCCGCTCAAGGTGGCCAGCCTGCCCAACACTGCTTCCGTCAGTACCCCGCTGCCGGCCCCTTCCAGGATCGCCCGCACACTGTTGGCCACGGCGCCGATCACCGGCCACTTGGGCTTAGGGGAGGCGGCCTGGGCCTTGAGGGTATCCAGCTCGGCCTGCAGCTCCGCACACGCTTCTCCCTGCAGTTGCCCTTGCGCGATCACCTGTTGTAGCCACGGCAACAAGGCCGCCAGGGCAACTTCCTTCTGTTCAATCGTCACAGTCTGCTGTTGCTGACCGCCGGGCGAGTTTTGCATCAACTGAAGACCATGAGCATCTCCATTGATGTGAATGTGGGTTACCGGCGCCACCTGCTGGGCTTGCTGCCGCTCTTGAGAAGTGAAGCTCATGCCTTCCCCCAAGATCCCCTCCTTTTCAAGCTGCAGTGCCCAATTCAAAACCTGATTTCTGACCGCCCCCAAGATCCGGTTCATGCTGGCCAACGTGAACCGACGAAGAGGGGTACAGTTCGTATCACATGCCGCCCGCAAGGCATCAGCTTCGCGCGGGGAAAATTGCATATGAATATCGTCAGATTCAGCACACCACCCCTCAATCTCGTCAACAGGCGTGTCAAAGTGGCAGAGTTGCCATCGAAATGCGGCCTCTGCAGACGGAAAGACCACCCCCTTCAGTCCATGGTGCCCATCGATCAGGACTTCTCCTTGTACATGCCGATAGACTGGGATGGCATCATCCGGCCCGTATCCATTGAGCTCGTGTCCAAGCCAGGTAACCCACTCGGGCAACTGCAGGCGGTGGGCCGCCACTAGGGCGCGGCGTAGCAGATCAGCGGTTTTAACGGCCGGATCGTTGGCCAGGGCAATCAGTTCGGGGATGAGTGCGGGCATGGACGTGCTCCTAAGCGATATTAGGCCCCCATTGTACTCGGTTTCGGTAGTTTGGATTGCAGGGCTGCAAACGGCAGGATCCCGCTCGTCCTCAATGGCCGGTTTTTCAAATCCCTCTTACTGCTATTAGCGTCTGGTGTACCATTCACGGGAGCAAACACCGCCATCCGGTTCGAACACCCCCATATGGCCAGATAGCCACGCACGGTGAAGCTCTGTGCCAACAATCAGCCTCCTCAACCAACGTGGCCATAGATGTTGCTGATATCCCTCAAGATATGCCCACAGAAGAATCCGCTTACTCATTTTTTCCTTTCTCAACGAGGTTGAGTGCATGGTAGGAGATACCTGCTAACTCCCGCCACACACATCACAATCAGGTTCGCCCGGTAGTACGTCGCCGGCCGGGGTCTTGTGCGGGGCGTCTTGTTCGGCGGCATGGCTGCCGAACAACCGACCCAGGCGGTTAACAAGGGTCATCGGGTGCGTCACCGTCATTGTCGCAAGATCAGATGCCGATACAGGGCATCCTCGATGCTCTGGCGCTGGTGCAGCACCAGCAGGATATAGGCCGCATCGGGCAGCACACTGTAGAGCACCCGGTAGCCCTTCTGATCGATACGCTCGCGCACATCGAGGCCATAGTCAGCGGTCGCCGGGCACTGGCGATAGAGCAGGGGATTGGCACTGATCGCCGCCACGGCCTCGGTCAGCAACGTCTCCACCAGGACGGCGGCCTGCTCGGGCCCGCAGTGCACCGCATTGAAGGCTTCGATGTCCTGCAGGCAGGTCAGCGCGGTCGCGGTCACGCGCACCGACAGCGTCATGTGCGGGCCGCCCGCAGCAGGGCCAGGGCTTCATCCTCGCTGTAGCTGCGACCTGGCCGGCCAATGTCCTGGGTGGCCAGGGCGACCAGCTTGACCAGCGCCTTATCTTCCCGCGCCTGGTGCAGATCGGCCAGCTCTTGGGAGCGGTCGGCGGCGGTGGTGATAAACAACTCGGGGGTGCCGTTCTTTGTGACGTAGACCCCGCCGCTGAAATTCTCTGGAGTGCCCAACGCCTCGCGCGCGGCGCGCTGGGACATGGCTTTGACGACTTCTCTCATGGCGTTATCTCTTACTGGTGTCCGTGATGGGATCAGTATACCCCTGCCCGGAACGCAGCGGTACAAAATTGATTACCAATATTACCCACTAACCCGCCGTGCCGGTTGTAGGGCTGCAAGTGGCAGGATCCCGGCCCCTCGCTGGCCAGATTTGGGGCGGGCTTTGGCCGCTGACCAAGACTCCCAAATCCCCTTAGCCATCCCCTCACCACAACATATGGTGCCTTTGCAGCTGGCCGGGGACACTATATCTAGTGGATCTGGCGAGGATCTGCCCCGCGCCGCGCCCTTCCTGGCTCCCCCCGCGCTTTTGACTTTTCGCACTATCCGGTAAAACTCCCAAACCGGCGCCGGGCCGGCGCGGATTTATTGGCCCTGACAGCGGCCCCCGGATCTGGCATCCTGCCGATCACCGACTTCCCCCCCGCGACGAGGATCCCGATGCAGATCACCCCGCTTGGCCATGGCCACCCCCTGGCCACCCTGCACCAGGGCGGCCCCCTGGTGCGCCCCGTTATCCCTTGGCCCATAAAGTGCGGGTGGTGCTGGCCGAGGCGTTGTTTCCCAAATTGATGCAGCTTGAATGGAACTAACTGAGGACTCGGTGATCTGATCACCACCATCCTCTTC
>NZ_JAPDBT010000040.1:0-11379 GCF_027705405.1 Aeromonas sp. QDB34
GGGCGCCTGGGAAGAAGACACCGAAAAGCGTTGGTAGGGCTTACGTTGGTTTTTGGTTCCATTGCTCCCCAAACCCCTCCTTCACCGGCACAAAGCCAGGTTCACGTTTCCAGTACAGGCCCAGCCGGTCTAGCGTTTCCTGCACCGTCATTGCCCGCAACGAATCCAGCAGCGCGGGCGGAAAGGATCGACGGGCGCGACTCATGACAGCCACCCGATGAACTGGACGAGGGGGCCGCGCCGTTCAGGCGCTACTCAAAGGCAGGCGCTACTCAAAGGCAGGCGCTACTCAAAGGCAGGCGCTACTCAAAGGCAGGCGCTACTCAAAGGCAGGCGCTACTCAAAGGCAGGCGCTACTCAAAGGCAGGCGCTACTCAAAGGCAGGCGCTACTCAAAGGCAGGCGCTACGCGCCGGGCGTAGGCTTCGCCATTAGTAATACGCATGGACTTGGGACACCCGCCCGGAAGGCTCCGCCATTAGTAATACGGACGGACTTTGAACACCTCACGATCAGCCCTCCCCGCCTGTAATACGCATGGACTTGGGACACTCTCCCGGCTCTGCGATGTAGCGCCCGGCAGCGGTCTTGCTAATGCCCATCTGTGCAGCAATGGCCCGCACGCTCAGACCCTGCGCCTTGAGGGCCAAAGCCTGCGCCTGCTTGGCGCTGGCTGCTTCCAGATAGGAAGCACGATCGACAGCCCCAGCGGCACGTCTGCGGGCTTTCTCGCGCTCGCTGTGGCGCTCTGCGGCCATGTCCCGGCTGATGAGCGTGCGCAGCTTGCGCTGCTCGTCGTCGGTGATGTGAAACAGGCTGATAAGCGTGTCGTTCTTGGGCGTGTAGAGCGGCGCAAACTGCTTGCCGCCGAACTCCACCTTTTCCCCGGCTTCGTGGGCCTTGGCCTTGGCGTACAGCGTCATAAGCTCGGCGCTGCGGTAGTTCCACCGTGGGTCAAGCTCACGGGCCAGCGCGGCGGCCTCGTGGTACATCTGGCCGGTGTGCGTCGCACCTGACAGCAGCAGGAAATTCAGCCGCCAAAACAGGTGCTGCATCCGCTCGCCCTCGGCCACGCCGCCGCGCAGCGCGGCCAGCGTGCGCAAGTCCTCCAGACGATCCCACGCCAGTTGCCGCCCGTTGAGCGTGCGCAGGTTGCCGGTTTGGCCGCCCGGCAGCAGCTTGAACTGGCGACGGTCGGCGCGGGCCTTGCGGTCGGCCTCGATGTCCCAGCGGGCCACCGGCAGTAGCGCCTCGGCCAGATACTCGAAGTTGTACCGGATCGGCTCGCCGTCCGGGCCTTGCTCAACGTGGATGACGCGGCAAACCTCGCCGCTCTTGCTGTTCACCGTATTGACCAGCCGCAGCACGCGGCTTGCATCCTTGGCCGCTGGATCAGCGCCCAGCCCGGCCAGACGGTCGATCAGGTAACGCTGGCAGGCATTCCAGCGTGGCAGCGCCTGACGCGGCAAGGTGCCATCCAGCAGCCACTTTGCTTGCACGCCACGGCCAGAGAAAACGAGGATCGACGGCGGCGGCACGCCTTCGTCGTAGCAGCGGAACATGACAGCGGCGGCCAGTTGCTCGGGGCTGCGCCCCTGCGCCCACGGCTCGCGGTAGGTGTCCAGATCGGCGAACAGCAAGCCGATGCGGGCCAAGTTGACCACGCGGCGATTGGGCTTGATGAACTCAGCCTGAGACAGCCAGGTATCCCGGCTGTGGTCGAGCATGGAGAGCACCACGGGCATCTGTGACAGCCGGTAACTGTCCTGCTTCTTGCCGCTGCCCTCGCACGTCGCCATGAGCAACGAGAAAAAGCCCTGCCGGGCTGTGTCGTGATAGCAACCCGCCTCATCGGCTGGGCTGAAAAGTCGTAGCTGTGCCTGTCCCATAACCTTCTTTCCGCTTGTGCGGCAAGAGGTGGGGCGCTACAATGCAAACCATGTCTGGGTGTTGCCTGTATAGGTTGCGCCTTTGGGTTCTAGCCAGTGCCACCTGACTAGTCCCGCCCCCTGCCAAGCCCCGCTGCCACGCGGGGCTTTGCTTTTTCATCCATCTGAACTCCGCTCCTTCGCTTCCAAAGTTCGCGGAATCCAGCCTTTTGCATTCGCCGTCCAGTGCAGCACGCCATGCTGCCGCAGCACTGCCGCCGCGCCATCGAAAGAGCGAAAAAACCGGATGCCTCCCCGGTACTGGCCGAGAATGCGCCGCTCGTTGCCAACGTGCAGCACGATCACCAGCCCGCGCTCTGTGTTCTCGATGACAGCGCCCTTGATCTCATGCGGTGCGTTCTTCGCAAACGCCTTGAAATGAGAGGGCGGCAGTACCTCCAGACTCAACGGTTCCATTTCAACCATCACTTTATACCCCACGCGCCGTATTTCATCAACATTATTAAATTTCGCCAAATCAAAAATGTATGGACTATAGTCCATGCTTTTGACCCGTCCAGCCGGTTAAGTGATTACTCAATCACTCTTTTCATCAAGTGAGCGCACCAGTTCGCGCAGAATGTCCGTGATGCTGCGCCCGGTCTTGGCGGCGTAAATCTTCAGCTTCGTGTGCTCGGCCCGGTCGAGGTCGAAATTCACCCGGACGGTGGCGGCCTTGTCGGCAAGGTCGGACAAGGTAGGGCCAGCCTTCGCGGCGCTCGGGCGGCCTGCTTTCATGCCAAGTTTCCCGCTACTCATTTTCACCTACTCCTTAATTACTCAAATGGTGCAATTGAGGAAACGGCGCACTTCCTCAGCCAGCGCCCGGATTTCCTCGGCGGCCTCGCTCGTCGGCTCTTGGTCAATGGCCGTGGTGCCGCTGGCCGCGCTGCTCGGGTAGATGACGCGCTGCGTGATGCGCGTTTGCAGGATCGGCAGGCCGTACCCGGCCAGCGCCTCGGAGACTTCCGCACCAATCTTGGTGCCCTTGATCGCACGGGACACCACGAAAGCCGCTTTTAGCTTGCCGTCGGTCAGCTCGATGCGCTGCTTGACCAAATCCACGAGGTCAGAGGTTGCCCAAATGTCGTAGGGCGACGGCTGCACCGGGATCAGCACGCAATCGGCGGACTTCATTGCCGACACGGCCAAGTCATGAGCCTGCGGCGCTCCGTCGATCACAACAAAGTCTTTCCGGGCCACGCTCTTTAGATCGCGCTCGATGGTGGGCCGGTCGATGCCAACCACGGGCACGGGTTGATCCTCGCGGACGGCGGCCCAATCGCGGGCGCTGCCCTGCGGGTCAGAATCAACCAGCAACACGTCTGCGCCGTCGAGTTGCAGGGCGCGGGCAAGGTGGGTGGCGATGGTGGTTTTACCCGCCCCGCCCTTCTGGTTCAGTACAGCAATGACTTGCATATGCGCTCCTTGAGCTATTGAGCGTTTGAGGAAAAAAGGAATTACTCAAGCGCAGTATAGCATATTGAGGATTTGAGTAAATGCACCTTTTGAGGATTTGAAGTCATAAAAAACCCCGCACGCGGCGGGGTTCGGTGGCAGGGCAGGGGAGGGCTTAGGCGGCCTGGTGGATCTCGTCGGCCACCTGTCGGCACATGGCCAGCATGTCGAGCGTGCCCGCTGCGATGGCCTCAAGGGTCGCATCATCCAGCGCCTGCACGATGCTGGTAGCCCGGCGCTCAAGCTCCTGCCGGGCGATGCGCTCCCAGTCGCTGACCTCCAGCAGTGATGCCAATGCAGTTTCATCGGCGCGTCCATACCCGCGTAAAACCTCTGAAAGCGCTTCAGTTGTGGTTGTCATCATCGTCCGGTCTCCAAGCCAGAATGATCGAAAGCGGCCAATCAGCCCAGTCGTGCCGCCTCTGCGGCGATGTGCCCAGCCAAAGCAGACACGAATGTCTTGAGGCTGGTCATCGACGACTGCTCCGTGAAGTCGCCGGTATTCACCGCACTGCGCTCTGCCGCAATGACAGCAGCGGTCGTGTAGAGCTGCTCCTGCACCAATCGCTGACACAGCAAGTCATACCGCGTGAGATACGACGCCCCCTTGAACTCCTCGAAGACCGGGAAGTGCGGCGATGAGTCACGCACCGGCCTGCGGGACTCCGGCGCGTCTTCGACCATCATCAGCCAGCCGACGAAAGGGCGTGGCTGCTTGCCGAACGCCTCTTCACGAAAGGCCGTCCAAAGATCATGGGCCGTCCCGATAGATTCCTCTGTTCGATTGTTAAAGTTGTTACCGAACGAGGGACCTACCTGGCTTTTCAGCTCGATGGCAGCAATCAGCTCTCCCTTGTAGATCACCAACAAATCCCACAGCTTCGTCGGGCGGAAGTAGCCTGGCAGGGTCAGCATCGCTCGATTCTGGTGAATCTCGGTCCAGGTAGTTTTCGCGAGCGCTGTGCAACGCTGCTGTCTCCAGCAAGAGCATAGTTTCTCGTATGTGGTCCTTGTTCCAGTCCATAATCACCTCCTAATTTTCGATGTTCTTAAAGTTCAGCCTGCAGATGTGTGGGCCAGGAAGGCCAGCCTTTCCGGCTAAGCGACACCGCTATTCGTCGCTGATGACGTCTTCGCCCTGGTATGGAACCCTGATCAGCCGAGGATCTCGAATGATGCTCGTGACGAGCCAGACATATTCCTGCTCGGCGGTATCGAAGCCGAGGATGCTGAAGGATTGGCCGAAAGGGCATGGCGGGAAGTCTGGAAAGCCCTCGCGCAGAACGTAACGCTCGGGATCGCTGTGAAACTCGCTCTTGTAGACTTTCCGTAGTCCGTGCTTGCTCGGCGCGTCCTGGTCACCTGCCGGTGCTGTTTCCCGATGCGCCACAAGGCGCTCGGACAAGTCGCGGGGGCAGATTTCGTGGAACACGTCGAAGGCGTCGATCAACAGGCCTTTATGCTCTGTCGCCGGATCGGTGATCGCGTAGATGTTGGAGGCATCTTCGCCGTCGTCCCCGCTCTCGAGGCGCAACGCCGCATCGACGCGAATGCTGCATGCATCGAGGGTTGACCCTAGTTCGAGATCGACGAGATTGCCGTCCTTGACGCGGTATTCGCGGTCATAGCCTTTGGCGATGAATGACTGGACTGCTTCTAGAACGTCGGTCACCTGGGAGGTCATGGAAGCACCTTCATCTTGAACTGGATTGGACACGCTCGCGCACAAAGCGCGCTGTGACTCGGCGGACGGAGAAGCTCGCGAAGTGCGTTACTCATAGCCACTTGGCCTTCTTGAAGCGCATGAACAGGAGAAGGCAGAACACCGCTATCACTCCGAGCACGACGAAGTAGCCATATGGCGTGTCCAGTTCCGGCATGTGCTTGAAGTTCATGCCATATATTCCGGCGATCGCCGTCGGGACCGCCAAGATCGCCGCCCAGGCCGCGAGCTGGCGAGTGACCACACCGATCCTTTGCGCTTCCAGAAGGCTGCTGGCCTCGAAGACCGTGGACAGGACAAGCAGGAGGCCGTCGACCATGGACTGCACGCGGTGGACATGGTCCGCGACGTCGTGGAAATATGGTGTCATTTCGGCGCTGAGGCAGGGAAAGTGGCCGCGAACGAGCTTTCGCACCAGCTCGGCCATAGCCCCGAGCGTGCGCTTGAACCGCGTGAGTTCGGACCTTAGTTCGAAGATTCGCGCCACCTCTTCTGGCCCGAGGAAATCGTGCAGCGACCGTCGCTCCATCGCCAGGACGTCGTCCTCGATCATTTCGAAGATGGGCAGATACTGGTCGACCACTCGGTGCAAGATCGCGTGCAGCACATAGTCGACACCCTTGCCGAACTGCGTCGGCGATGCCTCGAGTTGCTCCCGAAGTTTGCCCAGCGCTCCGGCATTGCCGTGCCGCACGGTGATAAGGTGATTGTGACCGGTGAAGATCGCCATCTTGCCGTAGCTGATCCGGTCGCCGACCAGCTCGGCGGTCTGGGCGACGACGTACAACTCATCGTTGTAGACCTCGAGCTTGGGCGGGCACAGCGGGTGCATGGCGTTGTCGATCGCCAAAGGATGGAGGTTATACGTCGTCTGGATCGCGCTGAGTTCGTCTGCGGTGGGCTCGCTAAGCGCGATCCAGCAGAAGCCCGAGCGATTCTCGTTTAGTTCGACGTGCTCATCGAGCCTGATTTCACGGACTCGCTTACCTTCGTTGTAATAATATGCGGCGATAATGGTCATGCAGGCCTCGCAGGAATTCGCAGGCCACGCTGTACAGCCGGTCGCGCCAGCCCGCGTTCGAGCCATGCCTGCACGTTCGAATAGCTGCTTAGGCCGAGGATGTCGCCCGCTGCGTAGAATTCGACCAGCGCATTCACCCAGCCAAACGTCGCAATGTCCGCGATCGAGTAATCATCGACAATCCATTCGCGGCCCTCCAGCCGGTGATCCAGGACCCCGAGAAGACGCCTGGATTCATCAACAAAGCGCTGCCGAGGTCGCTTGTCCTCATAGTCCTTGCCGGCAAATCGCAGGAAAAAGCCTAGCTGTCCGAAGGTCGGCCCAACGCCCGACACCTGAAAGAACACCCAGGCCAGAGTCTCGTACCGCTGGGCGGGTGTTGTTGAGATGAGCTGCCCCGTCTTGTCGGCCAGATAGATGAGGATCGCACCGGTTTCCCATATGCCAATGGGCTGGCCGTCAGGGCCAGCCGGATCGATGATCGCGGGTATGCGGCCGTTGGGATTCAACGACACGAACGCTGGATCCTTCGACTCGTTGTTCGAGATGTCGACGAAGTGGGGCTCATACGGCAGGCCAGTCTCCTCCAGCATCATCGAGACCTTGACGCCGTTGGGCGTGGGGGCCGCGTATAGTTGCAAGCGATCCGGATAAGATGCTGGCCAGCGCTGCGTGATGGGAAAGGAGGAGAGGTCTGTCATATCTGGATCCTGGCACTGCGACGGCGGCTGAATGGAATGATCTGCTTCAAGGCCGGGTTCGACGACCGCGTCGATTGACGCGGTCGTCGGAGGTTGCGAACCGGATCGGCGCGGCACTAACGGCAGCGAAGCCTATTCCGCCGCGGTCCCGGCCGCTGGCTGTACGTCGTCAACCTTTTGGCGCTTCGGAAGCACCCAGCCGGGACGGACGAAGTGGCAGGTGTAGCCGCCCGGGTGCTTCTCCAGATAATCCTGGTGATCGGGCTCGGCCTCCCAGAACTCGCCGACCGGCTGGACCTCGGTCACCACTTTGCCATCCCACAGCCCCGAGGCATCCACATCGGCGATCGTATCCTCGGCGACGCGCTTCTGCTCCTCGTCGACATAATAGATGCCCGACCGGTAGGAGAGCCCACGATCATTGCCCTGGCGGTTCAGCGTCGTCGGATCGTGGATCTGGAAGAAGAATTCCAGGATGTTCCGGTAGCTCGTCACTGTCGGGTCGAAGACAATCTCGATCCCCTCGGCATGCGTGCCGTGATTACGATACGTGGCGTTCGGAATATCGCCGCCCGTGTAACCCACACGGGTCGAGATGATGCCGGGCCGCTTGCGGATCAGATCCTGCATGCCCCAGAAACATCCTCCTGCGAGAACAGCGCGCTGATGCATGTTAAGCCTCCTCTACTTGATCGAGATATTCACCGTATCCCTCGGACTCCATCTCGTCGCGCGGGATGAAGCGAAGGGACGCTGAGTTGATGCAGTACCGCAGACCGCCGCGGTCGGAAGGACCATCGGGGAACACATGGCCGAGATGACTGTCTGCGTGTACTGACCTGACCTCCGTCCGGACCATGCCGTGTGCGCTGTCCCGCACCTCGTTCACGTTTGCCGAAACGATCGGCTTGGTGAAGCTGGGCCAGCCAGTACCCGAATCGAACTTGTCCGTCGAAGCGAACAGTGGCTCTCCCGACACTATGTCGACGTAGATGCCAGGCTCCTTGTTGTCGTTGTACTCGCCCGTGAAGGGCCTTTCGGTCCCCGAATCCTGGGTAATCCGGCGTTGCTCGGGGGTCAGGCGGTCAACTGCTGCCTGTGACTTCTCAAACTTCATGATAGTCTCCAATAATCTAAATAGATGCGCGGAATAGTAGATCACTGAAAGGGAACTCAGCCCGGATTGTGCGATCTGATCAATCGCCAAACCAACCAAAACCACCAACCGGACTGAGCGATGCCGATCATAGCACCAATACCCCGTGGCGAACGACGCCTGATGCAGAAAGCTATTCATAAAACGCGCGATAAAAATCATGCCCGCAGACTCACGGCCATGCTGATGCTTCATCGGGGTGAACGGGTCAGCGATGTTGCCAGAACTCTCTGTTGTGCTCGTTCATCCGTTGGTCGCTGGATTAACTGGTTTACGCACTCAGGTATTGAAGGCCTGAAATCCTTACCCGCAGGGCGCTCCCGACGCTGGCCTTTTGAACATATCTGCACCCTGTTACGTGAGCTGATAAAGCATTCTCCCGGCGATTTTGGTTATCAACGTTCACGCTGGAGCACCGAATTACTGGCATTAAAAATCAATGAGATAACCGGTTGCCAGTTACATGCAGGAACCGTTCGCCGCTGGTTGCCATCTGCGGGGCTTGTATGGCGCAGGGCCGCGCCAACTCTGCGTATCCGTGACCCACATAAAGATGAAAAGATGGCGGTAATCCACAAAGCGCTGGATGAATGCAGCGCAGAGCATCCGGTATTTTATGAAGATGAAGTGGATATCCACCTTAATCGGGGTCTGACGCTCAGTGGAACGAAAACTCACGTTAAGCAACGTTTTCTACCTCTGACGCCTCTTTTAATGGTCTCAGATGTCCTTTGGTCACCAGTTCTGCCAGCGTGAAGGAATAATGGCCGAGCATATTGATATGTCCGTGGCAAAGCGGGGAGAGGCGTGCGATATCTTCATCATTCAGTGTTTCACCTTGCGCCCGGAGATGATCCAGGGCTGCCTGCATATACATAGTGTTCCATAACACGACGGCGTTAGTGACCAGCCCCAGTGCGCCCAGTTGATCTTCCTGACCGTCGGTATATCGTTTTCTTATCTCACCTTTTTGACCGTGACAGATGGCTCTGGCAACGGCATGGCGGCTTTCTCCCCGATTAAGCTGGGTCAGAATGCGCCGGCGGTAATCTTCATCATCAATATAATTAAGCAGATACAGCGTTTTGTTGATGCGCCCCACTTCAATGATTGCCTGAGTCAGTCCGGAAGGACGTTCACTTTTCAGCAATGAACGGACCAGCACTGAAGCCTGTACTTTGCCCAGTTTCAGGGAGCCAGCGGTCCGGATCATTTCGTCCCACTGAAGGACTATTTTTCGGGGATCTGATTGCCCTCTGGCAATATCATTCAGCACGCCATAGTTGGCATCATGGCCCATTCGCCAGAAAACCGAAGCACCGGCATCAGCCAGGCGTGGAGAAAACTGGTATCCCAGCAGCCAGAAAAGGCCAAAGACAAGTTCGCTGGTACCTGCTGTATCGGTCATAATTTCGGTTGGATTCAGCCCGGTCTCCTGTTCCAGAAGGCCTTCCAGCACAAAGATAGAGTCCCTCAGCGTCCCCGGTATAACGATGCCATGAAAGCCGGAATACTGATCGGACACAAAGTTGTACCAGGTGATCCCTCTGTTATTACCAAAGTATTTGCGGTTCGGTCCGGCATTGATTGTTCTGACTGGCGTAACAAAGCGCATTCCATCTGCAGATGCCACTTCTCCGCCACCCCATATCTGTGCCAGTGGCAGCGTTGCCTGAAAATCAACCAGTCTGGCATTAGCGCTGGTGATAGTTTCAGCCCGCAGATAGTTCGCTTTTGTCCAGTTCAGCCGGTGTCGGGTCAGTGCAGGAACATTTGATCTGATCAGTGGTTCCAGACCGATATTGCAGGCTTCAGCCATCAGCACGGCGCTGATGCTGACGGGCAGATCATCAACTCTGGCACTGGCTTCACTAGCATGGAAAAACTCATCAGCAAATCCGGTATGGGCGTTAATTTCGAGCAGCAACTCTGTTAAATCCACCGGAGGGAGCAGATCACTGATCATTTTGCTCAGTCGTTTCAGACTGTCCGGCTCATCAAGACTGGCGAGGGGAGAAATTGTCAACCGGGGCTTCGGGCCAGAAACATCGAGTTCGACAGCCTCATTTTCGCCAAGACGTGCAGCAACCTGTCTGTAACGACTATCAAGCTGATGACCCAGAGATTTTATTGCTTCCTGCGGGTCTGTCGGGTGTCCCAGAGAACGATAAACCTTAATCCGGTTTGCCTGCCAGTCAGCACCCTGTAGTAATCTTGCTCGGGGATCTCCCCACCGGTTACTGCCGGTAACGTAGACATCCCTCCGCCTCAGACTATCCTGCAGTTTACTGAGAAAGCAGAGCGTGTATCCCCTGCGGGTGATATGTTTTTCCTTGTTAATCACCAGCCGTTTCCATGACCGACTGATAATTTCCGTTGGTGCGTCGTCAAAAAACTGCCGCCGTGAGCTGAACTCCCGGCTGAGGTAGTCACAGGCATTCAGAGTGGTAACCCCGGCAGGTGCGGATGAAAATTTAACGGTATTCAGCAGATGGGGCAGGAAACGACGAACGCGCCCGTACTGCTCCACCATTTCTTCATGAAAATTATCGTCTGAGGGCCGGGAAATTTCACGGACAAGCGTGATGATTTCAGCCAGCTTTTGCCTGGGGATGTAGCTGAACACCTCAGCACGAATCGATTCGTCCGGTGTTTCTTCTTTCAGCAGGTACGAACATGCGCTGGCGAGCGCCAATGCAGATTTATCCAGATCCTTCAGCGAGCGGAGCCGTTTTTTCTGCCCAATCTTTCTGGCGTCACGGATGATAACGGCCAGCATGGCGTCCAGAACGTCCAGTGCATCATCCAACGCCAGCGTTTCCCATGCAAGGACAAAGGCAACCAGAACCGCCATCCTTTTCTGCGGTGACATCCTGGCAATATTGAACACCGAAGTCATACCAGCATAACGTGCGAGATTTTTCAGGCGCACAGCCGGGAGTGTACTCAGGTTGTCAGCATGCAAGCCAAAATCGTTCAGAGTTTTCCAGCGTTCAATTGCTTCATTAAACGCCGGACCACTGATGGTCACAGGGCCTTTTTTCAGTGATTCCAGTAAAGACAGGCGGCTGCAATCAGTTGGCCCCAGCAGCATCTCCAGCTGTGAACGTTGTTCGGCTGACGGTATCAGTGCCAGTTTGTTCCACAGGCGCAACGTCGCCTTTTCCCTTACCTCTGAAATCAACCGGGTCAGCGTAGTGGCTCCGGGGAGAATAATACGATGTTGCATAAGCCACCCTGTCGCCAGATCGAAAAGCAGGCCAGGACGTTCGTTGCTTATCCAGCTCCGGGTATATAAAAGACGGGTAAGGCGAAATCATGTACAGGACCTTAAGCGGCGAGTCCATTTAAAACGCCTTCCAAGGTCCTGTTCTGTATCGACTTTCTCTGCTT
>NZ_JAPDBT010000041.1:0-9736 GCF_027705405.1 Aeromonas sp. QDB34
GCTGGAGATCGGAAAGCCCCTTTACGGTGGGATTCAGAGCTTACGTTGGTTTTTGGTTCCATTGCTCCCCAAACCCCAAGGACAAAGCTACGGTGCGGCTGAATGTGTCCATTGGTGGCGGCGGTGTTGAGCTACTGGCGACCGGGCCGAAGTGGTACGACACGCGGAAAGAGCAGGGCGGCGGTGCCATCGACCTGACCATGCACCTGTTCAGATTGTCATTTGTGGATGCGGTCAAACGGCTGTCGCCTTGATCGTGTTTGCAAGATGCCCCCGGCAGGGCCGCCGGAGGCCACTCGCCGCCGTGAGGCTCTGGGGGCAGGGTAGCGGTCTTCGCCCTTCGTCCTGCCCCCTTTCTTACCCTCTCAAAACGCGCTGTAGGCCCGTTTCTGGCCGACAACGAGCCGAAGGCGAGGCGTCAGCACGGTGTTTCACCAAAAACGAGCAGCCGACCGGGCAGCGGTACGTTACGAAAACCGCTCGCATATCGTATCTGTATTGCGTATCATATCTGTATTGGTACGATTTACGCTGATATGGTACGAAAGGAGCAACGATCATGGCACGTCAGGGCATCACTTTTGAGCAGGTCGCCGCCGTCGCTGATGCGCTGGCAGGCGAGGGTCAGCAGCCGACCATCCGGGCGGTGCGGGAGAAGCTGGGCGACACCGGCAGCCCGAACACTATTCACAAGCACTTGACCGCGTGGCGCGAGGCCCGCCCGGTGGCCGCAGCCGCTGCGCCGGAACTGCCGCAGGCGCTGACCGCTGCCATTGCCGCCGAGATCGAGCGGGCCGCATCGCGGGCACGCGGCGAGATCGAGGGCCGTCTGGTGCAGGCGCAGGCGGAGGCCGCCGAACTGGCCGCCGCTGGCGAGGTGCTGGAAGGCGAACGCGACGAGCTGGCCGAGCAGGTGGCCGTGCTGACCACTGAGCGCGACACGCTGGCAGGCAAAGCCGCCCAGCAGGCCGCCGACTTGGCCGAGGCGCAGCAGCGCATCGAGCGCGAGCAGCAGGCGGCAGAGTCTGCCCGGCTGGAGGTGGCAACCGCCCGGCACAAGATCGAGGCGCAGGCCGAGCGCGTGAGCGAGCAGGCCGCCGAGCTTGAGCGCCTACGCGCCGCACTGGCCGAGGCACAGCAGGGCCGCACCGCCACCGAACAACAGGCCGCCGTGCTGGCCGCCAAGCTGGAGGCGTGCGCCGACCGTGTGAGCCGCGCAGAGGCCCGCGCCGAGCAGATCGAGCAGCAGGCCGCCAAGGCTGCACAGGCCCACGACACCGCCCGCGCCGCAGCAGCGCAGGAAACCCGGCAGACGCAGGCCGAGCGTGACGAGGCTCGCAAGGTGGCAGCAGAGGCCCGCGAGCAGGCCGCACGACTTACCGGGCAGCTTGAGGCGCTGCAACGGCAGCAGGACAAAGCCGAGGCCGCCGAGAAGGCCACGAAGGCACCGAAAGGGAAGGGGGGCGAGTGATGCCAAGCGCCGCAGAATTTCAGGCGCTGTCCGATGAGTTGCGGCAGCTTGGGGCGGTGATCGTGCAGGCTGCGAACCTGGGCGATCAGGAGCTTGCATTGTGGGCCGTGGGGGCGCTGTCATCCGCAGCCGCCCGGCCTGCATGGTGGGCGAGAGAGGCCGCAGACAGCGAAGCTGTGGGATGCAAATAAAGTCCCATCCTAAGCTACGCCAATTTTCAGGACTGTTTTGAAAGACTCAGGCTTGGCAGGCGGGTAAAGTGTCATTCTGAAAGGATCGCGTGGCATTGGGCGCGGCCTGAATCGTGAAAATAAAGTCTCATACTTTCGAGCGTCTGAATCGTCGCCCACTACCGCCGGGACTGAGACACCAACAAGGGGGGCGTATGCCCAAAACCCGAAAACACCTCACCCCGACCGAAGCAGAGGCCAAGGGGCTTCTATGCCGTAAGCACCTCAAGGAACGCCTCCGCCTCATGCCGGGACTAAACACCAAGCCCGCTGGCAGTGTCTGGCAAGGTCAGGGGGCTTATGATGTGTACAACCCAGCCGAGTGCGTGCCGTGGCGCTGGATGCCTGGGCGTGCCCAAGTCCGTCGCCAGCACGTCGCAGCGCAGGCAAAAGACCTGATCGCCGCAGGCTGCATTGTGCTCGACACCGAAACCACCGGCCTCGGTGATGACGCCGAGATTTGCGAGATAACCATACTCGACGTGACCGGCGCACCGATCCTCGACACGCTGGTACGCCCGACCCGGCCAATCCCGGTCGAGGCGACAGCGATTCACAAAATCACCGACGCCATGGTGGCCAGTGCGCCGAGCTGGCCCGAGGTGGCCGAGCAGTACGCCGCCGCCGTTGCTGGCCGAACCGTCGTTGCCTACAACGTCGCTTTTGATGCGCGCTTGCTGCGGCAGACCTATCAGATACACGGAATCACCGCGCCAGTGTTGACGACCGCTTGCGCGATGCTGATGTATGCCGAGTGGCATGGAGAGTACGACCGGAGCCGCGACCGCTGGCGATGGTTGAAGCTGATCGAGGCTGCGACCGACTGCGGCGTGGCAGAAGACGGCGCACACCGCGCCCTTGCCGACGCCCGCATGACGCTGGGTGTGCTGCGATACTTGCAGCGCCGCACGAACGGACGGCGACCGGCAGGGCCGAAAGTGGCCACCGTCCCGCAGGAGGCTTTGCCCTCTGTTTTAGGATGAAACTCTATTTCAAAGAATGAGACTTTATTTGTACGGATGAATCTTTATTCGCATCCCACACATGGCTTCTAACCACGCTTCGTGCATCCAGAATGGGGCTATTTTTCCGTGCTGAAGTGTGCAAAGCGGATTGAGCACCCGGCGTGGGTTCTTCCATGTCTCGACGGAGAGCAACAGGCCGTCCGCATGGACGGAAAAGACTGGTAGTGCTTTCGGCTGGCCCTTCTTCTTGCCTTGCGTTTCGGTTGGCTTGAGGTCGTCCCAAACGCCTTGCACGGTTTTGTTCAGTTCGTCGATGAAGCGTTCCGGCATGGTTTTCAAGAGTTCGGCAGTGATTGCGTTCGCGTCCTCAAATTGCTTTCTTGCTTCGGCTTCCTTTTTCCGTCGTTTTTGCCGCTCCTGTTCGTATTCGTCTAAGGTTTGCCTGTGTCTGCGCTGTGCTTCAGCTTCCGCTTCTTCAGCTTGCCTTCGTGCTTCCTCTTTGGCTTTCTGTCGGCGTGCTTCACCCTCTGCTGTGAGTGCTGGTTTTACCAGTTCGCCAGACTTGGCCTCGATGGTGATCGAAAGCGGTTCGCCGCGATGGTCTACCAGATCGAAAGGCAGACCATCCGCATCGAATGCCGTGAGGTAAAGATTGGCCCCATAGACCTTGTGCCCCGGCCTCACAGCTTCGTATTTTTCTGCTGCTGCGTGCAGTGCTTCCGCTAGGCGTTCTGCCGTGATTTCTCCTTTGATCTTGATTCTCATGGCAACCTCCATCCGTAGGTGCCATCCGATGCGGGCTTGACGTAGCACACGCCTTTTTCGACGTACCACCCCGGCCTATCGCACTTCGCCAAGCTGGCGAGGCTTCCCGTTTGAGCGAAGCGGTAGGCCAAGCGCCCCTCTGGCGTGTTGGCCCATGCCGCCGCCGCTTTCTCGTCCTTGGCTTCGGTGTATCCCGCGCCGTATCCGGCGCCGTATCCGGCCTGATAGCCCGAATCCTTGCCGCTGCTGTGCATGTACCAGCCGAACAGGCCGACGCACAGGAAGGCCACGGCGATGCAGCCCGCCGCCCACTGCCACATCTGCTTTGCTGATGTGTTGTGCGCGACCTCTTGCGCTGCTGCTGCTACCGCTTGCGCCAAATCCGCCTTGGCTGCTTCCGCTGATGCTTTCACGGTTGCATCCGCCGTTACCTTGAAATTGACCAAGGTATCTTTGGCTGCTTGTGCTATCGCTTGCGGGAACTTCTCATACTGGCCTTGGTAGTGTTGCAAGGACATGAGCACCAGCCACAGCGCATCATTGTTTTTCAGGCCGAGTGCATCCCGAACCCGGTAAAGACTTTGCCGCTCCGCGTCACTAGGTTGCCTGCCGAGCAGCTTTGCAAAGCTGTCGTCTAGGTCACTCATGGACTACGGCCTCCAATACCTTTTTGGCCTCGTTGCGCCACCGCGTAAGCTCCGCACGGTTGCCAATGGGCAATTCCTTGAGTGCTACCGCAATGCTCATGCGCTTGCTGTAAATGTCATCGCTCACACGGTCGGCCATGTCCGGGAATGTCACCGATTTCCCGCCGCGTTCCTCTACCGCCGTGCGCAGCTTGGAGCCGTTGTAAAGCTCGAACTTATTTTCTTCCCCGAAGTGTCCATTGCGTACCACATGAACATCCGCATTCGGAATTGCGTCCATGTATTCCTTGAGCAGTTCGAGGCTATCCCGTTGGCGGTTAATCACCCACAGCGTGACCAGCTTCCGCTTGAGTTCTTCAAGCGTGCTATTCAGTGTTTCACCGTAGGCGCTCACGCCCTTGTTATTCCGTGCTGCCGTGTTGATTACCACGACGCTATCCGGCTTGCTATCGCACAAGTTCACTAGCTGAATCCATCCGTCCGCCTCATCCAGATTGATAAGCTCCGTTTCCGTGCTTTCTTTATAGGCTTTCCATACGTCCGGGTTAGAGGTGTCAGACTCAATCAGCAAGACGCTTTCGCCGCGCTCTTGCAGGTAATCAACCGTTGCCATCGTGACAAGCGACTTGCCAACGCCGCCCTTGCTGCCACCGATCAGGTAAATGCTTTTCGCCATGTTGCTTACTCCTTAAATGTCGTCGCTGTCAGGTTTCGGGGTGAATGTCGCCTTTGATGTATCCGCAGGCTTCTTGACGGCGGGGCGGGGGCGGGGTGTGTCTCCCGGTGCGTGCACCGGAGCTTTTTTCGCTGGCTTTGCTCTCTGCAAGTAGCTCTTGAGTGTTGGAGTTGCGATGCTCAGACCTTCACCGCGCAGCGTCTCGGAAATCTGGTCAAGCGTGTATCCACGCTTTTGCAACAAGGCGATTTCCTTCGAGAGTATGCGCACGGCATCTTGCTTGCTGTGCTCTTGCTTCTTTTTCTCGACTGGCGGCATCTCTCGCAGCTTTGCAGCGATAGCCTCTAGCTGTTCTGTCGTATGCTTTATCGTGCTAACTCCTTTGCTTACTTGTTGCGGAGTTGACAGCATAGCGCCATTTGTGCTTGTTGCAAAGTGCGTCCCGTGCACCTAAACTGCTGATACGATAGTAGAGCGGATGAGCAATACAGGATGACCGTTGTAACACACATGGCTTCGCCACGTGGTTCCAACGGACGCCTGCCCATTCGGCGCTTCGCTTCTCACGGTCTGGCTTATCCTGCAAGGGGTATCCCCTTGACCCCGGACAGTGCGGCGCTCTCGCTTCTTACTGTCCAAGACACACCCCGCCCCCCGCCCCGGCGAGAAGGAGACACGATGCCATTTGAAACGCAGGGGCCGGAACCGCTGGACGCCGTTATCAATGTACGGCTGACCGCAGCGGAGAAGGCCCGCTTGAAAGAGGATGCCGACCTTGCCGGGTTGAGCATGTCCGAGCTTGTCCGCCGCCGCTACTTCGGCAGGCCGATCATTGCCAACGCTGACGCTGTGATGCTCAAGGAGCTGCGGCGCATCGGTGGATTGCTCAAGCACATCCACAACGAAAGCGGAGGCATTTACAACAAGGACACAGCCGGGGCACTTGTGGCCCTGAAAGCCTACATCGGGAAACTGAGCCGTGATCGTCAAGAAGGTTAAGAACCCGCAGAAGGCAGCAAGCAAGGCGGTTCGCGTTTCTCGCCTAACCGACTACATCCGCGAGCCGGAGCGTGAGAACTCGCAGGAGAAGTGCATCCATGCCGGGGCGCGTGGATTCATCACCGATGAACCACAGAGCCAGACGGCAGAAATGATTGCCTTGTCACAAGAGGCAGTGCGAAGCAAGGACACGATCAATCACTATGTCCTGAGTTGGCGAGAAGGCGAGCAGCCCAGCCCGGAGCAGGTCGAAGAAGCGGTAAGCATTTTCATGGATGAGCTAGGTGTTAAAGACCATCAAGCCATCTATGGTTTGCACGCCGACACGGACAACTTGCACCTGCACCTTGCCATCAACCGCGTGCATCCTGAAACGCTCAAGGTGGTGAAGATCAATAACGGCTTCGACATTGAGGCAGCGCACAAGGCGATAGCACGAATCGAGAACGCACAAGGCTGGCAGCGTGAGCAGAACGGGCGTTATCAGGTGTTGGAGAATGGTGAGTTAGGCCGGGAGCACATCGACAAGGACAAGCCGCGCCAGCCAGCCCAGCCGAAGCGCGACATGGAAAACCGCACCGGGGAGAAATCCGCCGAACGCATCGCCATTGAGGACGGCGCACCGATCATCAAAAAGGCGCAGACGTGGGAGCAGTTGCACCGCGAGTTAGCAGCCAAGGGGATGCGCTACGAGAAAACAGGCAGCGGGGCGACGCTCTTTGTCGGTGATGTTGGCGTGAAGGCCAGCAGCGCAGACCGGGACGCGAGCCTATCCAAGTTACAAAAGCGACTCGGAGCTTACCAGCCGCCGCCGCAGCGTCAGCAGGTAGCACAGCGCGAGCCAGAGCCGATCAAGCCAGACGTGCCGGGATGGAAGGATTACATCACCGGGCGCAAGGCGCACTACGCGGAAAAGAACGCGGCCAAGCTGGCACTGGACAAGCGGCAGGAGCAGGAGCGCAAGCAGATTGCCGAGCAGCAGAAAGCCCGCCGCGATGAACTCATGCGCGGCAACTGGAAGGGTAAGGGCGAAGTGCTCAACGCCATGCGCAGCGTGATTGCCGCCGAGCAGGCCGCAGAGAAAGCAGCCTTGAAAGAGAAGCACCAGAAGCAGCGCGAGCAGCACCGGCAGCAGTTCCGGCCCTATCCCGACCTGGAGCAGTGGCAGCGGATGCAGAAAAGCCCGGAGCTTGCCGAGCAGTGGCGGCACCGCGCCAGCGAGCCGCAGCGCATCGAGGGCGCGAGCGGCGAGCCGCCGACGCCGCGAGACATCCGCGCCTATCAGCCTGAAATCGTGGGCCAGCAGGTGCATTACAGCCGGAAGGAAGAAGCGGGGGCGGGCGGGGGTGTGTCTTTCGTGGACAAGGGAAAAAGCATCGATATTCACGACTGGCGCAACCGGGACAGCACGCTTGCCGCCTTGCAGCTATCGGCGCAGAAGTGGGGCAGCTTCACCGTAACCGGGAACGACGAATACAAGGCCATGTGCGCGAAGTTAGCAGCAGAGCACGGTTTCAAGATCACGAATCCTGAGCTTCAGGAGCGCATCCAGCAGGAGCGGCAGCGGATACAGCAGGAGAGGGCGCAGGCGATGAAATCGGAGCAGCTAAAGCAGTTTGAGCTGTACGCGGAAGCGGTAGGCGCGGAGCGCTACCGGGTAACGTCCATCAAGATGCAGGCAGACGGAAGGAAGCAAACCTTCATCCTCGACAAGAAGGACGGCATCACGCGGGGCTTCACGCCGCAGGAGATCGAGCAGCGCACGCCGGAGATGCTGCGCCTACAGCGCCGGGGCGAAAACCTCTACTACACGCCACTATCGGACAAGAAGCATCACATCCTCATCGACGACATGAACCGGGAGAAGCTGGAGCGGCTTATCCGTGACGGCTACCGGCCCGCCGTTGTGCTGGAATCAAGCCCCGGCAACTATCAGGCCATCATCACCGTGCCGAAGCTGGGGACGGCCCACGACAAGGACGTGGGCAACCGGCTGAGCGATGCCCTGAACCGTGAATACGGCGACCCGAAGCTATCGGGAGCCATCCACCCGCACCGCGCACCCGGCTACGAGAATCGCAAGCCCAAGCACCAGCGCGAGGACGGCAGCTATCCCGAAGTGCGCTTGCTCAAGGCCGAGCGCCGCGAGTGCGTCAAGGCGCTGGCCCTGTCCAGCCAGATCGACGCCGAGTATCAGCGTCAGGCCGCCTTGAAGGCGCAGCAGCCAGAACGCAGCAAAGCCAAGCCCGCCTTGGAGCTTGCAGCGGCCAGCGGCAGCGCGATCGACGCTTACCAGCGGCATTACCGCGACGTGATCAAGCGGCAGCGTGGCGGCGAGGTGGACTTGTCCCGCGTGGATTCCATGATTGCCGTGCGGATGCGCGTTACCGGCCACGATCAAGCCGCCATCGAGGGCGCTATCCGCCAGTGCGCCCCGGCCACCCGGCAGAAGGACGAGGGGCGCGACTGGAACGACTACGCGCAGCGCACCGCCCGCTATGCCTACAGCGCCGCAGGCGACCGGCAAGCCGCCGAGCTTGGGAAGTACCGCCAGCAGTGGGAGAAGCTGGAAGGGCGCGAGCCTGTACGCCAGCAGGAGCAGGCCAAGGCGCAGAAGATCGAGCGCGACAACTCACCCGGCATGAGTCGATAAGACTTGATGTAACTACAAAAAGACGCTACAATAAGAACACAATGGAACTTGAATGGGACGCCGATAAAGCGGCACGAAACCTGAAAAAGCACGGCGTTTCCTTCGAGGATGCCGAGCTTGTTTTTTACGACTCCGGGCGGGTTGAAGCCTACGACGGACGCGAGGACTACGGGGAAGATCGTTGGGCAACGATTGGGCTTGCCTACTCGGCTGTCCTGTATGTGGTCTACACCGTCCGACACGAGGAAACCATCCGCCTTATCTCTGCGAGGAAAGCAAATGCCGACGAAAGAAAGCAATATCGTGAAGCGAACTCTTGACCTCAAGAAGCCGCCACAGTTGAGCGCCGAGCAGAAGGCGCGACTGGATGCCGTGGCCTCGATGCCGGATGAGCAGATCGACTATAGCGATGCACCCTATCTGCCTGATGCTGTCTGGATGAAGGCAGCGGAGCAATTGCCCCACACCAAGAAGCAAATCACGCTGCGCATTGATGCCGAAGTGTTGGAGTTCTTCAAGCACACCGGCAAGCGTTATCAGTCGCGCATGAATGCTGTTTTGCGCTCCTACGTTGAGGCGCACAAGGCGCACGCGAAATGAGCGGCGACGACAAGCAGCTTGAGCTTGAAGCCCTCGCCGCCGTGGGCGAAATGCTCTTGTTCGACCAAGCCAGAGGCAACCCGGAAGAAGCCGCCCGCATCCTGCGATGTGCGCGGCTTTTTGCTCGTTCAGAGGATGCCGCGCAGCGTCTCAGCGAGCTATGCAACGAGGCGGGCAGTGATGCGACTTGGCGCGAAAACATCGTGGAGGAACTGCAAGACCGAGAGGACTTGCAAGCCGCCGAGGCAGCGATGGAAGCCCGCCGACAGGCCCAACTTGTTGCGCAAGCGGATAGTGCCGACACGGCCTTGCAGACCCTAATGGACGAGGTAGCGGCGGACACCTTCGGCAGTCTCGATGAAGGATATGCGGCACAGGCGCAGGCCGAGGCCGTGAAGGCGTGGCAGGGCAGGCAGTGAGCGGCATTTGTTGGTGTTTCATCGTAACCCGGCAAGTGTTCAGCAAACGGTGGTTTGTTGGACAGTTGCCGCAAGGGGCGGTTTTTGTCATTTTCAGAAGACGACTGCACCAGACAACGCGGTTTGAAGGCTGTTGTGCAGTCGTCTATTGAACGAACAGTATCAGGAGTCCGCTGCACGAATGATAACCTCAAGCCGGTTCTGGTCGCGCTGGCGACCGATCAGCCCCTGGATGGGGACGGTAGAGAAAACGGACAAAATCGTACGCTAAGCATGCGGCCTGTCAGGTTGAGGCCATAGAGTTTGACGTT
>NZ_JAPDBT010000042.1:0-9078 GCF_027705405.1 Aeromonas sp. QDB34
GAAGGGTACCACCAATCAGCAGTTGGCCACCTCTCGCCATTCATCCATGAGTGTCGCACTTATTATCTGAATTCCCGTCTTTCATGGATGTCTAATAGTAGAAGTTCTGATGTAGTATTTTAAAAATGCTGTTTTGCATATAGCTATGTAGTGCCATACTGGATTGTTACTAGTTTTAAATTAAAAATCCGTTTTTTGATCTCGGGTAAATAATGTAATTTATTGCGGCTCTTCCAACACCGTGTCATGATCACTGATGATCAACGACTTTATTTAAGTGAATCGTAGTAGGTTTACTGTACTAATTTATCAACTGAGCTGGACTTTTATTTTATAAAAGTGTTCACCTTTCGCGGTGTTCAGTTATAAAAAGTCATCTACAGAGCATCCATATGGATGCTTTTAAAATGAGTGATACCATTGGAAGGGGGCCCCAAAACTTGGGTCGACTATCTGTCGATCAACTTAAGAGTGTCATCTGGACCATATAGTGACTCGTCGCTTTGCTACCAGCTTCTGACCTCACAATGTTGCTGCTGCTTGACGATAATTATGAACCATGAGATGTTCATAGGCATACATTTTCTTGATATGGTAGCTTTCATCCTCTAATTTTTTGAGGCGAGTTCTCGGCACTCTCGAGTGCGCAATATTTCATGTAGACCATTATTCTTCGGCATAAGGGAAAACTCTACTGATTAATATATTTGGGGAGATAATGCGGCCTTGAATATGATCTTTTTGAGCTAATGTCTAGTAGATAAAAGAGCACCCATTTAGTTCCTTGAGTAAGATAGAATTTTCGTTTTAGTCGATATATACAGAGATAGATACGTTAGCATTGTAGTGGTGATATTATTTTGGCAATTATATAATCCGCTGAGCATAGAAGTCATTGTAGAAAAATAAATAATGCTAAAAAATTAAATGGTTAGAAAATATAATAACCTGAATATTATATAGTTTTCATAGTGTTATTTTGTGAATTAATTGATCAGGCGTGTTTCGTGATAAAGATGAGCGCCATAATTACTAAGAAATGATGAATACATCCACTAAGTTATAGATTATTTTACTGATTATTTAATTGAAAGCACCTCTATACACAATGCAATCAAACTACGTGAAATTTTAAGATGAACATATGAATAGAAACGTTTTTAAAAGTTTTGTTAAGTTATTGAGTGGAAATGCCTTTGCATCATTTGTTGCATTAGTGAATTTATCATTCATCTCAAACAAAATAGGGCTCAGCGGATTCGGAGTATTCATTATATGCCAAACCAGCTACACACTTGTTGAACAGATATTTAACATCAGAGGCTGGCAACATTATATTTCTAGCAAAATCAATGATCTTGATTCATTGCGTTTACTCTTTGGCATTAATAATGTAATAAATATTTTAGCATTTATATCATCATTAGCTGCGTTAGGTCTTCTATATTTTAATAAATGGATCTCTATTGATGATGCTATGTATTGCTTAATATATATATCGCTCATCCTTTTCAGAAATTATGATTCAGCATATGTTGCACTAAGAAATGCTGAGAGATATGGTGTATTATCAAGCTTGAATGTTCTACTTGCTGTGACTAGGCTTGCACTGACATACGGATTAAGTTTGTATGATAGCCTCACATTAGTTAAGGTCATATATATATATGTAGCTACTGAAGCATGCTACTATTTTTTGATGAACTTTTTTTCTATAAAAATGGCTGGGAATTACATTTGCTTTATAAGACATCATAGTCGAGATATAATAATTAACGGTTTTAAGTTAAACCTCTCAACGATTTTTGATCTCCCTGTCTCGACGTTAGATACATATATAGTCCAGTATTATTTTGGAAGTGAATCTTTAGGTTTATATAAACTAGTTAAAAAATATATCTCAATATTAGGACGTGTAGTCTCACCATTGAATCAGGTGCTGTTTCCTGAAATAGTTAAAAGTGATTCAGAGTCACAAAAAAAAATAATGTTTAGAACTATAATTATAACACTCTCTGTCTGTTTGATTTTAAGCATATTTTTGTATGTGGCTATTTTTACTCTTAAATTATCATTCTTTGATAGTATTAGAATCTCTAATTATCTTAATACAGAGGTGCTTTTTGTATGTTTGATCTCGATTGAGGCTTTTTCTTTGAGTTTTAGCATTTTAAACTTCATGCTGATTGCCAAGCATAAATACACAAAGAACTCCATGGCTATATTGATGTCAAATGCTGTATTTATCTCTATGTTTATATGTATTTCTGCGATGAAAGATAATTTGGTTTTTGCTGCGGTTATATCTAGCTTTATACAAGTTATAACACTAGTTGCTTATCGTGGTTCAATAATTTTAAAAAATGACTGTAAGGTGCTTTAGACGTGCTATATATTTCATCAATTTATAGTTTACTTGCTCTCTTACTTCCATTTGTTGTGCTTTCTTTTTTTTATGTGTGGCAGAAGCAGGTTCAAAAGGAATTGTGTGCGAGCGTATTGCTAATTCATTTATTTTTTGTTTGTTTATATCTTTATATAAAGCCCGTTCTTGGCGGGGATATCCTAGAATACTATACACGTTTTAATTCGATTGGTGATTATTATCCCTTAGAACCACTGTTCGAATTATATACGACTACTGCGCATTTAATTAGCGATGATGGTTTGTTTTATGTGAGATTACTTACATACACCGGTATCTTTTTTCAGTTTATAGTCATTTATGCAATAAGTGGAAATCGACTTTTAGCATATATCTCGATGTTTAGCACTTCATTTCCATTACTGACATGGAGTGGAGTTTATAGAAATGGAATAAGCATACCATTAATACTAGTTAGTTTTTATCTTTTGTTCAATCGTAAAATTTTATTTTCTATGATAGCATTGTTTATAGCGATGTTATTCCATAGCTCAAGTATTATATTCATACCAATATGGATTGCTTTAGTCCTAAACATATTTACTAGAAAAACATTATATTATACTTCAGTTTTTTGTTTAGTATCCTTACTCGTAGGGTATTTTGGGGAATTTTTCTATATAAAGATACTAATACGGGAAGTAATAATAGAGATTATTCAACCAATAATTCCTTATGAATATTCAAGGCCACTACGCTATTTCATTTCAGATGTTGTTGATTTTAACGGAGAGAATTCAACCTATCTAATGCAAACATCAAAAGTATTGTTGGAAATAATAGTGCAATATTTTTTGTTTTTTGTTCTTTTTATTTTTGACAAATCCAATTGTCAACGGTCATTTTTTTGGGCAAAAATATATATAATGTCTGTTCTTGTATATGTATTCTCAATTGGTAACGTGTTTAGTTATCGTTTTTATTTGGCTAGTGCATTTATCTTTACTATCTACTTATCATATAGAACATTATATTTATTATCTCGACCGCGTCTCTACATCGGTTTGGTAATTTTAATTATGTACATTTTGTTTTCATTTTATTCTTTCCCTCCAGAGAAGGTAGGGTTGATGTATTTAAATCCATTGAGTTAGAGCATTTTCAATGAAGAAAAAGATATTGTTTTTAATTCCAGAACTGAGTATTGGTGGGGGCGAAAAGACTGCGGTCATGAACGCTAATGATATGTCTTCGGCCGGGTATGATGTTACTTTACTTGTGCCTCGTGGGCATGTAATTAAACAAAATGTATCTCCATCAGTTGATCTTGTTGCGGGTCGTTGTTCTGGGTTATTTCAAGAGATGAGCTTTTGCTGGCGTTCAATTTCAATCATTAAACCTGATGTCATTATTTCATATATGGAAAGGGCTAATTTTATAAACCTAGTTCTTTCAAGGTTTGGTCATTGGAAAGTAATAGCTTCAATCCATACAGTGCCCTCTGTGGCTTACAAAAAAAGAAGTTTAGTAAATAGGTTTTTTATTCGTTTGAGCATGCTATTGATAAAAAAAACCAAGTCTGCTGTTTTCTGCGTTTCTGCTGGAGTTGGTAAGGAGTTACGAGATTTATATGGGATACACAACACATCTATAATTGAGAATTATTTTTCAATACCAGAGTATTCAGATCTTTGTCCAGAGGTAGAAAACTCAAATGTATTGTTCTGCTTTGTTGGGCGATTAGTTAAAATAAAAGGGTGTGAGCTGCTTTTGAAAGCTATTGCCTTGTCGAAGGAAAAAAATCTTCTTGATGGTAAGTTATTCTGGATCGTTGGCGATGGTCCAGAAAGAAAACATCTCGAGGCAACTTCACAAGCATTAGGTATTGATGAGTATGTGAATTTTTTGGGGGCCAGAGATGACGTGAGTCATCTGTTAAATGCAGCCGATTGCCTAATTGTTCCTTCATATGTGGAAGGATTTGGCTTAGTTATAATTGAAGCATTATACTCAGGATGCGATGTTTTCTTTTCAAAATGTAAGTATGGACCAAGTGAGATTATGAGTGCTTTCACAAGCTTACATGACATATATGATTTCGAAGACCCAAGCTTTGATGAGGATATAGCCATATTAGAGCTATCTAATCATATAGACAACTTCAACAATAAAAAAAATCTTTCTAAGCTAAAATTTTTAAGAGACGTAATATCTCAAAAGTATAGTAAAGAATCATCTATTGGTAAAATCATTGATTTGGTGGAAATGGAAAAATGAAATACATAGTATATTCTGGTTGGTGGTGTGATGAAGGTTCGAAAACAGATAAACGAGCATCATATATTGGGGATGATGAGATTAGAGGGAAAGGTTTTCATAACAGTTGGTTTGACTGTATAAATAAATATACAAATCCTGAAAAAATTTTATTAGTTGATTCGGCATCACCAATAATGCCATCGCTAGAGGATGATCCCCGCATTGAGATTATATCACTTGATAAAAATTATGGTCATTCAACTAATCATAGCGGAAAAATGTGTGGTGTTACAAGAGCTCATTTAATGGGTATATACTATGCATTTTTGTGTGATGCTGACTATTGTGTCTATGTCGAGCAAGATGCGTTGATTAAGGGGGATAATATTGTTGAATATGCCATATCTAAAATGAAAAGACCTTATATGTTCGGTTCTGGCCAGGGGACTCCTTATGCGACTCAACAGTCATTCTTTATTATAAGAAAAGACGGTTTTATACCATTTATGAAAAGAATGAGCTTGTTTAATAGTACATGCAATAAAATTGCACCTGAAAATAAATTTGCGATTGCAACAAGTTCCATATTATCAATTCTCCCTGAATTCATCTTCAAGTTGAGAGGTATTGGTCGAATATTGCGATATTGGCCGAGTTTTGATGTGTTACCATTTGGGTTCGGAAGAAATAGACCAATTAAATTTGAAGACCGATATTTTTATTTCCAGCATGGTTCAATTGAAGAATTAAAAAGATATAAAGATGTAACTAATAGTGATTAAATTTAATTAATTTAGGAGAGCATTGTGCATGAATGCACCATTAGTGTCTATAATAACAGCTACATTTAATTCTCAAGACTATATATTAGAAACATACGAATCAATACGCAATCAAACACTTTGTAATTGGGAGTGGTTGGTTACAGATGACTGTTCCACTGATAAGACATACGAAATTTTACTGAAGTTGTCTGCCAATGATTGTCGCATTAAGGTTTTTAGAAATGAAACCAACTCTGGAGCAGCTGCTTCGAGAAATTTATCTGTCAGTAAAGCTAGTGGTATATATATCGCGTATATTGATAGTGATGATCTATGGTTGGGTGATAAATTGAAAGTTCAACTATCCTTTATGAAAGAAGATATTGATTTTTCATTTACTGCATATGAATTGATCGACAAGAATGGTCTTCCATTAAATAAAATAATTGACAAGCAAGAACAGTATATATTTGATTATAAAGGTCTTTTAAAAAAAAATGCTACTCTTGGTTGCTCAACAGTCTTATTGAGAAGAGAAGCCTTTCCTGACTTGAGCATGCCCTTGATTAGAACTGGGCAGGATTACGCTACTTGGCTAAAGTTATTGAAAAATGGTACAAAAGCGTATCTTTTACCGATCCCATTGACAAAGTATAGAATAACACCCGGTTCAATATCTAGAAATAAGTTGAGAAAGGCTTTACGTCAATGGCAAATATATAGAGGGATAGAAAAAATTCCTACTGCCATAGCTTTTTATTATTTTGTGCATTATGCATGGCATGCAGTATTTAGAAGGTAGTGGTAAATAACTATTTTTATCGAGAAGAGCAGTAAGTATGAAACTTGCAATTGTAGGTACGGGATATGTAGGTCTTTCCAATGCGGTCTTGCTGGCACAACACCATGAGGTGGTTGCCGTCGATGTGATTGCCAGCAAGGTCGAGATGATCAATGAATGGAAATCCCCCATCGTTGATAAAGAAATTGAACGTTATCTGGCCAGTCGCGACTTAAATCTGCGTGCGACTTTGAATAAAGAAGAGGCTTATCAAGGCGCTGATTTCGTTATCATTGCCACGCCTACAGATTATGATCCAGAGACCAACTACTTTAATACCAGTACGGTGGAGTCGGTGATCAAGGATGTCATGGCGATAAATCCAGATGCCACAATGGTGATTAAATCCACCATTCCGGTCGGGTTTACCGCCAGATTGCGTGAAGAACTGGGCTGTGACAATCTGATTTTTTCGCCGGAGTTCTTGCGTGAAGGGCGTGCTCTTTACGACAACCTGCACCCATCTCGTATCGTGGTGGGTGAGCGTTCCGAGCGCGCGCAGGTTTTTGCCAACCTGCTACAAGAAGGTGCTATCAAGCAGAATATTCCAACCTTGCTGACTGATAGTACGGAAGCTGAGGCTATTAAACTATTTGCCAATACTTATTTGGCAATGAGAGTTGCCTTTTTTAACGAACTCGATACTTATGCCCAGAGTCATGGCTTGGACTCACGCCAAATCATCGATGGTGTCGGGTTAGATCCACGTATTGGTGAACACTATAACAACCCGTCCTTTGGCTATGGTGGTTATTGTTTGCCGAAAGATACCAAACAGCTGTTGGCAAATTACAATAATGTTCCAAACAATCTGATCCGAGCGATTGTTGACTCCAATACCACGCGTAAAGATTTTGTTGCTGATTCGGTGATCCGTAAAAATCCACAACGTGTTGGCGTGTACCGTCTGGTCATGAAGGCGGGGTCTGATAATTTCCGTGCTTCCGCCATTCAAGGAGTAATGAAGCGCATCAAGGCGAAAGGCATTGAAGTTGTTATTTATGAGCCGACCTTGAGCGAGCCAGAATTTTTCCGTTCCCGCGTGCTTTCAGATATTGTCGAGTTCAAAGAGAGTTGTGATGTGATTTTAGCCAACCGTATGGTTGAAGAGCTGTTTGATGTGATGGACAAGGTTTATACCCGAGATCTGTTTGGTAGTGACTAGTATGTCGATAGCGGTTCCCCTCTGTAGGGGAACCGCATGTTACAATAATGAACAATAAAATATAAAACCATATAACATTATGAATTGCATAAGCGGTAGAACCGCACCCTGTCAGGTTTCTTGGTAAGTGAATGAAAGGTGTAATTGACCGCTGAAATAGGATGTTAAAGATGGGCATATGTTCAACTCACTGTGCCGGTCAACACATCTTGATCATCTCAATAGTGGCTGTGATTTTATCCGCAAATTTATCTCAGAATTTTCCGTGTTTTCCGCTATCATATGGCGATTTTTCCGTTCAGTTCTTGATGGCAAGCTTAATAAGGTGTGGTAGTGAAAAGGATTCAGCTCATTCCTCTGTTGTCGGCCGTGGCTCTGCTCAGTGCATGTACTGTGGTGCCCGGTACCAATCTTTCCACCAGTGGCAAAATCGAGGTAGCTACAGGCTCCGTTGATGTTGATCAGCTGGCAGACATCTATCCGGTCACCCCCGCGCTGGTCAGCCAATTGCGCAAGGCGCCGGTGGTGGGCAAGGCTAACCCCGAGCTCAATAGCCAGATCAGCAGCTATGAGTACCGGATTGGTGTGGGTGACATCCTCAATGTCACCGTGTGGGATCACCCCGAGTTGACTATCCCGGCCGGTTCTTACCGCAGTGCCAGCGAAGCGGGCAACTGGGTACACGCCGATGGCACTATCTTCTACCCCTATATCGGCAAGGTGGTAGTGGTGGGTAAAACTGTCGCGGAGATCCGTACCGATATCGCCAAGCGTCTGGCCCAGTATATCGAGAGCCCGCAGGTGGATGTGAGCATTGCTGCTTTCCGCTCCCAGAAGGTTTATATCTCAGGTGAGGTGACTAAGCCGGGCGCCCAGCCCATCACCAATGTGCCGATGACCCTGCTCGATGCCTTCAATCTGGCTGGCGGTCTGACCTCGACCGCCGATTGGCATCATGTGGTGTTGACCCGTCAGGGCAAGGAGTTCCCGCTCTCCATGCAGGATCTGCTGCAGTATGGGGATCTCTCTCACAATCAGCTGATGCGCGACGGCGACATGCTCTATGTGCCGCGTAACGATGCCCAGAAGGTTTTTGTTATGGGGGAGGTCAACAAGGCATCTACCCTGACCATTGGTCGTGAGGGGATGAGCCTGACCGAAGCACTGAGCAGTGCCGAGGGCCTCAACCAGAATGCCGCCAATGCAACCGGCATCTTCGTATTGCGTCCAGCGGCGAAAGCCCAACAGAAAGCCGCTATTTATCAGCTTGACCTGAGTGATGCTACCGCGCTGGTGATGGGTACCGAATTTGCTTTGCAACCTTACGATGTGGTCTATGTCACCACGGCGCCGGTGACGCGCTGGAATCGCGTGTTGAGTCAACTGGTGCCTTCTATTACTGGCTTTAACGAGTTGACCGAAGGCATGTTGCGGGTACGCAACTGGTAAGGTGTGAGCCTGCTTAACCTCTCCCGGTTACTTTACGCTCAGCTGCTTTCCAAGCCGAGTGATGGGATTTAGGGGGCTTTGTGCCTCCTTTCTTCCTGCTTGTTTGTTACCTTCATACGGTAATGAATGGGGAAGGGAGGCTGGGGCGATTTTCTTTACCCGGGAATTCAGATAATAAGTGCGACACTCATGGATGAATGGCGAGAGGTGGCCAACTGCTGATTGGTGGTACCCT
>NZ_JAPDBT010000043.1:0-7368 GCF_027705405.1 Aeromonas sp. QDB34
ATAAATTATCAGACATAGTAAAACGGCTTCGTTTGAGTGTCCATTAAATCGTCATTTTGGCATAATAGACACATCGTGTCTGATATTCGATTTAAGGTACATTTTATGCGAATTTTTGGTTATGCGCGGGTCTCAACCAGCCAGCAGTCCCTCGATATTCAGATCAGAGCGCTCAAAGATGCAGGGGTAAAAGCTAACCGCATCTTTACCGACAAGGCATCCGGCAGTTCAACAGATCGGGAAGGGCTGGATTTGCTGAGGATGAAGGTGGAGGAAGGTGATGTCATTCTGGTGAAGAAGCTCGACCGTCTTGGCCGCGACACCGCCGACATGATCCAACTGATAAAAGAGTTTGATGCTCAGGGTGTCGCGGTTCGGTTTATTGACGACGGGATCAGTACCGACGGTGATATGGGGCAAATGGTGGTCACCATCCTGTCGGCTGTGGCACAAGCTGAACGCCGGAGGATCCTAGAGCGCACGAATGAGGGCCGACAGGAAGCAAAGCTGAAAGGAATCAAATTTGGCCGCAGGCGTACCGTGGACAGGAACGTCGTGCTGACGCTTCATCAGAAGGGCACTGGTGCAACGGAAATTGCTCATCAGCTCAGTATTGCCCGCTCCACGGTTTATAAAATTCTTGAAGACGAAAGGGCCTCGTGATACGCCTATTTTTATAGGTGTCTGGACTCGTGGGATCATGTACCCATGCGTAGCTGGCCGCTCTTCAAGGCCAGACACGTTTTGCGTACACTGTTCCAATCCGACTCTTCACTGGCAACTCGATGACCCAGGCACTGCACAGCCAAGCCCGTACTACCCACCTGATCCGTGAGGAAATCAGGAACTCGACGCTCCCGCAGGCCGAACTGGCCAGGATGTACAACGTCACCCGCCAAACCATCCGAAAGTGGCAAAACCGCGAGTCTCCTGAAGACAAGTCGCATGCGCCGAACAAGATGTACACGACGCTCACGCCCGAGCAGGAGCTCATCGTGGTGGAGCTGCGCAAGACGTTGCTGCTGCCCACGGACGACCTGCTGGCGGTCACGCGCGAGTTCATCAATCCAGCCGTCTCGCGTGCCGGCCTGGGACGTTGCCTGCGCCGCCACGGTGTCTCGGATCTACGTAACCTGGTCGAGCAGGAAGGCACTGCGCCCGCCACGAAAAAGACCTTCAAGGACTACGAGCCGGGCTTTGTGCACATCGACATCAAGTACCTGCCGCAGATGCCCGACGAGACGGCAAGGCGCTATCTCTTCGTTGCCATCGACCGTGCTACGCGCTGGGTCTTCATCGAGCTCTATGCCGACCAGACCGATGGCAGCAGTGGCGACTTCCTCAACAAAGTCCAGCAAGCCTGTCCCGTCAAGATCGTCAAGCTTCTGACCGACAACGGCAGCCAGTTCACCGACCGCTTCACGGCTGGCGGCAAGAAGAAGGAACCCAGCGGCACACACGTGTTCGACCGCCTGTGCAAGCAGCTCGGCATCGAGCACCGGCTCATCCCGCCTCGTCATCCGCAGACCAACGGCATGGTGGAGCGCTTCAACGGTCGTATCAGCGACATCGTCAACCAGACCCGTTTTGGTTCAGCTGCCGAACTGGAATCGACGCTGCGCAATTACGTCAAGATCTACAACCACAGCATTCCGCAACGCGCGCTCCAACACAAAACACCCGTTCAGGCGCTCAAGGAATGGCATGAAAAACGCCCTGAATTGTTCAGGAAACGCGTGTATAACCAGCCGGGTCTTGACATATAGGTTAATGTCATGATAATAATGGTTTCTTAGACGTCAGGTGGCACTTTTCGGGGAAATGTGCGCGGAACCCCTATTTGTTTATTTTTCTAAATACATTCAAATATGTATCCGCTCATGAGACAATAACCCTGATAAATGCTTCAATAATATTGAAAAATGACTTGGTTGAGTACTCACCAGTCACAGAAAAGCATCTTACGGATGGCATGACAGTAAGAGAATTATGCAGTGCTGCCATAACCATGAGTGATAACACTGCGGCCAACTTACTTCTGACAACGATCGGAGGACCGAAGGAGCTAACCGCTTTTTTGCACAACATGGGGGATCATGTAACTCGCCTTGATCGTTGGGAACCGGAGCTGAATGAAGCCATACCAAACGACGAGCGTGACACCACGATGCCTGCAGCAATGGCAACAACGTTGCGCAAACTATTAACTGGCGAACTACTTACTCTAGCTTCCCGGCAACAATTAATAGACTGGATGGAGGCGGATAAAGTTACAGGACCACTTCTGCGCTCGGCCCTTCCGGCTGGCTGGTTTATTGCTGATAAATCTGGAGCCGGTGAGCGTGGGTCTCGCGGTATCATTGCAGCACTGGGGCCAGATGGTAAGCCCTCCCGTATCGTAGTTATCTACACGACGGGGAGTCAGGCAACTATGGATGAACGAAATAGACAGATCGCTGAGATAGGTGCCTCACTGATTAAGCATTGGTAACTGTCAGACCAAGTTTACTCATATATACTTTAGATTGATTTAAAACTTCATTTTTAATTTAACTAGCTCCACCTTCAAACAAGGAATATCGTTGATGTCACTGTATCGCCGTCTAGTTCTGCTGTCTTGTCTCTCATGGCCGCTGGCTGGCTTTTCTGCCACCGCGCTGACCAACCTCGTCGCGGAACCATTCGCTAAACTCGAACAGGACTTTGGCGGCTCCATCGGTGTGTACGCGATGGATACCGGCTCAGGCGCAACTGTAAGTTACCGCGCTGAGGAGCGCTTCCCACTGTGCAGCTCATTCAAGGGCTTTCTTGCTGCCGCTGTGCTGGCTCGCAGCCAGCAGCAGGCCGGCTTGCTGGACACACCCATCCGTTACGGCAAAAATGCGCTGGTTCCGTGGTCACCCATCTCGGAAAAATATCTGACAACAGGCATGACGGTGGCGGAGCTGTCCGCGGCCGCCGTGCAATACAGTGATAACGCCGCCGCCAATTTGTTGCTGAAGGAGTTGGGCGGCCCGGCCGGGCTGACGGCCTTCATGCGCTCTATCGGCGATACCACGTTCCGTCTGGACCGCTGGGAGCTGGAGCTGAACTCCGCCATCCCAGGCGATGCGCGCGATACCTCATCGCCGCGCGCCGTGACGGAAAGCTTACAAAAACTGACACTGGGCTCTGCACTGGCTGCGCCGCAGCGGCAGCAGTTTGTTGATTGGCTAAAGGGAAACACGACCGGCAACCACCGCATCCGCGCGGCGGTGCCGGCAGACTGGGCAGTCGGAGACAAAACCGGAACCTGCGGAGTGTATGGCACGGCAAATGACTATGCCGTCGTCTGGCCCACTGGGCGCGCACCTATTGTGTTGGCCGTCTACACCCGGGCGCCTAACAAGGATGACAAGCACAGCGAGGCCGTCATCGCCGCTGCGGCTAGACTCGCGCTCGAGGGATTGGGCGTCAACGGGCAGTAAGGCTCTGAAAATCATCTATTGGCCCACCACCGCCGCCCTTGCGGGCGGCATGGATTACCAACCACTGTCACATTTAGGCTAGGAGTCTGCGCGGCAGAGCCGTGTGACCGGTTTTCTGTAGAGCACTGACGATGGCGGCGGCGCTCTCTGCAATTGGCAAGGCGTCGGCGCCAAGGATACCAATCTTGCGGCGCGCGGCGTGTTATGACGACTGGGGTGCATTTGAGCCGCCCCATTTAACCTTCGCCCTCACAGATACGCCATTCGCCTCAGATTTAGCGCCATGCAGACGAGCTTCCACTCGGCTTGCACCTTGTCCAGGCCCCTCATGCTGAACTGACGCAATCCCATCACCGCCTTGATCCAACCATTCGGAGCCTCCACGATCGACTTGCGCCGGCGGTAAGCTGCATCGCCTTGCTCCGTTTTCAATTTCGCCGCAATCGCCGCCGTATGCGGATGGGTCTTGGCATTGACCTTGGCATCTTCACGTCCCTCGCGGCCGAGGGCAACGATGACATCGCCGTGGTGATCGGCGACCTTTGCCAGAACAGCCTCACTACGGAATCCCGCATCCGCCAGCGTCTGGGCCGGCATTTCTCCGGTGTTGGCCTGAACTGCTGCCAGCATGCCCAGCAGCGCCTGACTGTCCGCGGCGCAGTTGGTCAACTCCGCCGCCACGATGATCTGGTGCTCGGCATCGACCGCTGTGTACCCGTTGTAGCTCTGCTCGGAGCCACCACCGGCGTGTTTCATGATCCGGCTGTCCGGATCGGTGAAGCTTTCCTGATCACGGTCATCCGGCACACCAAACTCGCGTTTGTACGAGCCACCGCCCTTGTCCGAGCCATCCGGATGGCGAGGCCGGCGGCCATCGTCTTCGCTGCGCCCCCGGGCCTGGTCCGCTTCACGCTGGCGCGCTTCCAGGCGCGCCTTTGCCGCCTGGATCGCCTCCAGGCGCTTCTCGCGGCGAGAAATCTCGGCAGGAATGTCCAGCTCCGGCTCGTTACGCTCCTGGTCGTCGGTAGCCTTGGCGCGATCAAGCAGCGCCTTGATCTCGCAATGCAATTCGTCCTCGGCCGGCTTCATGCGCTTATAGCTCATCGCCTTGTGGTCGCCATGTTTGGCGGCTTCGTATTCAGGTTCTTTAGAGAGATCCTTTAGATCGCCGTTCCTCACTACTGCCGGGAAGTCTCCCCAGGGAGCACGTTCGGCCTTATGTTCGGTCATGGTTTCAATCCCGGTCAGCGTCCCATATAGCCCCGAAACCTGCCAGGTGGGCCAAGATAGACCAGGCACCATAAGCAATAGGGCTAGGGTTGGTTTTGCTCACCCAACGCCTGAAGGTTCGGGTTCCCTTTCCGCTGCCTCTCTCACCAGGCAAACCAACGAGATCAGCGACATCAACGCCACTGAGAGGCTTACTAAGCCCTTTTCGTTGCCTAATCAGCTCCAACACCTCTTTGATTTCATCGGCGGTTGGAGCCTGCCAATCTTCAGCGAACGGCCTAAGCGTTTCAGGTCTAATCATGCGATAAATCCTCAAATAGCCCCGGTCAATGCCGGGGCTTTTTTATCAATGGGTAACGGTCGCGGCGGCCTCCCGATACGCCTTCAGTTCAATCAAGAGCAAGCCAAGCTCCCGCATCTTCATGCGCGGCATATGAACGGGGCGGCGGGCCGTCAGAGCGTCGCCAATGTGTTTTGCAAGTGATACAATATCCGTATTCATCGCGTTTATCCTCAAATTGACCGGTGAAAGCCCCTGTGATTGGTTGCAGCCATACCAGGGGCACCATTTCTTTTTCTACCTATGCACCTCCTTTAAGAGCCCCGGCCATCACCGGGGCTTTCTGTTGCTAGTCTATTGCGGCCAAGATGGCCTCTTTTTCGTCATGCTCACAAGCCCAATCCCGCAAGCTGTGATACAGCCTTGAAAACCGCTCCTGGTCAGCGCCTTCTGTGTGAAATGACAGATGGCTATAGAGGTAGAGGCAAGCGGTAATCCCGGCAGCATCGGCGCTCATTTGGCCACTAAAGTAGTTCATGGCCTCGATGTTCAGCATTTCATCACGACGCCCAGGAGCCATATAAAAGCCGCCGTTCGACAGCTCCCACATAAGCCAATAAGCCCCGCGATACTCGCGGCAGAGCCCTTTCATTTGCTGGTAAAGCATCGACTCGAAAACCACATAGAAACGGCCTACATAGCGGGGCATTGCAGCCATACGGCGAGGGGTGGCGACCAGGGAGCAGATCAGGGGATTAAGTTCTGTTTGCATCATCGGAGTTCTCCGGTATTGACCGTGGCGGGTGCCCGGCCTTCTGAGATATATAATAGGCCATTTTGGCCTATTGTGTCAAGCGGGTACAATAAAAAATAGGCCAAATCGGCCTACTTTTTTTCTCTCCAACTGAGCCACATTTTATTCAGCTCCAGGCTGCGGGCTGGCCAATCTGGCAGATTCACCGCATGGGCGCGGTAGTTGATCCGAGTATTCAGAGTGCAACGGGGAAAGGGGTTGGCCACCTTGCAGTAACGATAAAACAGACCGACGAGGCGAGCACCGTAACGATCACGCTCCCAGGTCAAAACGTTGTGCATATGCTCGCGGCGTTCGCGTATCCATTCTCGATAGAGTTGGTGAAAGGTGCGGTTAGCTGTGTGGATCATCGGAGTTCTCCGGTATTGACCGTGGCGGGTGCCCGGTCTTCTTAATTAAGATTATAGGCCAAAATGGCCTACTATGGCAAGAAAAAGCGCGCTCTACGTTAAAAAAATCACGTAGTCGCGGGGGATTGCCGCCAAGATTTCGCATAGCGTCGCCTGATTTCGTACGTACGAAATGGGCCACCTGGTCGAGCTGCTGCCGATGCCTGGTGAGTTGGCCACCTGGTTGATTTCCTTCTGGCGTCCAGATCTGAACTTGGCCACCTGGTCGAGCTGCTGCCGGTGCCTGGTAAGTTGGCCACCTGGTTGATTTCCTTCTGGCGTCCAGATCTGAACTTGGCCACCCGGTCGAGCTGCTGCCGGTGCCTGGTAAGTTGGCCACCTGGTCGAACTGCTGCCGGATCTAAAGGTGGAATATTAAGCAGGTAGTGATAGACTGAGATCCAGCATGGCTATACGCCTGCTAACCCCTCAAAAGAAAGCAGCCTCTAGGGCTGCCATCCGTTACGAAATCTCACTCACTTTGAAATAGCCATCTAAACGGCTTTACACCTGGCCGCCTGAAGGGCAACCGCTGAGGCTTCGCCATTAGTAATAGGGGAGGGACTTGTCTCACTGTTTTGTTGAGGTGAAGGCTTGCCCAGGCGATACCATTTAGCCCGGCTCATGCCCATAGCTTCCCAGGGCTTTTGCCTGCTCAATGAGTTGGCTTCATAGGCTTCACGCTCAAGCTGGCCAGCGGCGCGGCGACGTTCTTCATCACGCAGTCTATCGCGCTCTCTGCGGCGCTTCTGAGCCTCGTCAGTGCTGATAATCGTCTTCAGTTGCTCTTGTTCTTGCTGTGAGATCTGGAATAGGTTGATCAGCGTGTCGTTTTTGGGCGTGTATAGCGGTGCAAACGACTTTCCGCCGAACTCGACACGTTCCCCAGCCTCATAGGATTTCGCCTTGCTGTAGAGCGTCATAAGCTCTTTGGAGCGGTAAGACCAACGAGTATCCAGCTCGGAGGAAAGAGCGGCGGCCTCATGGTACATCTGGGCGCTGTTTGTTGCCCCGGAGAGAAGGAGAAAGTTAAGACGCCAGAAAAGATGCCTCATTCGCTCGCCTTCGTTGATTCCACCTCTGAGCTGGCCCAACTTGCGTAGGTCTTCCAGGGGGAACCGCAGAATTCGGAAAAAATCGTACGCTAAGCTAAGGAAGGTCTGAAAAAGCCCCCGCTCGAGAAATGCA
>NZ_JAPDBT010000044.1:0-7295 GCF_027705405.1 Aeromonas sp. QDB34
ATGAGCGTTCACATTGGTCCGGAAATGGTGTTCACGTTGAATCGGAATTGGTGTTCATGATCGGCCGGAATATGCAGTGATGTCATTGATGATGCGGAAGCACAACGGAGTGCTGCTCTTGATGAATTGGGCATATCACCTGTTGATAATTCGGATAAACCGAAACGAACTCAGGCTGAGAACCCCGCTCAGAAGGTAGATGTTCTCTACAAACTCCTCTGGCAACTGATGGACGATTCGTTCTGCACTTATCGTCACCACCGGCAGAAGATCTCGATGAACTCTTTGCAGATGAAGATACGGGCGGCAGCGTATCCGCTCAATCTCAAAGGGTTTGGGTGCTTGCAGCAATTCACATTTGTTGGGGAACAGGGATTGGACATGCTGCTTGGCCAACTAAATCGTGCCCATAAACGCGACCCTAAGACCCGGCACCAATTCCTTTTTTTGTGTGTGATCGCCGACTACACCCTGTTTAATGGTGCGGCTTCTTGCGTCTTGCTCAATGGTTCTGCACTAATGTTGGGGCAGGCTAAACGACCACCACTGTTGCTAAATGGGATGCAGTCAGGTGATGGTCCGTTCATGCTGGCTGTAACCTTTGCCTACGATAAGCCAACCGATGAGGGACCCTCAATCCTCCGTTGGGCGTTGCAACCGCTTGCCAGTGCAGAGACCCCGTTACCAGTTGCCAGTTGGCCAGAGCGCCTTATTGTGATTGAGATGGCCCGTTGCCTGGACAACATTGATCCCAACATCAGCACACGTTACCAGCTCTGGTTGCATAAGCCTGTTTTGCCAATGGTCGACCGAATGACTGGAGTCTGGATCCAGCCGGCGATCACGTTGATGGCCAAGGACTCTCGCGGTGAACGTTGCCGCGTTGCCTTCAGGCTCCAGGGGGAGGGTGACAATATCGAGGCCTACAAACGTACTTTTGAGCATGTCCATACCCTGGATCTGGATAGCCCCAGTACGTTGGCTAAGTCATGCCAAGAGATGTTTGTCATTGGGAAGGGGGTGATTGACGATCACTATCGGGCGCTTGACAAAGAGCGTGCTGAACTGGAAGCAATGGAAGAACAGAAAAAAATCGAGTATCGAATGCAGAATAGAGAGCTTGAAATCCGTGGAGAGCTATCCCTAGCTTCAGCTGGCCACCCAGATATTCCCCCGATGCCGATGGACACTCCAGAGTATGAGATCCCTTACGATGAAGAGTGGGATCGCATGATAGAGGACCCGGACGACTGAATTTCGGGCAAAAAAAAACCACGCCAATAGGCGTGGTTTTTTGTTTTTTAACTTCGGGCCTTAATTCGCAGGAGGCGTGAACGTTCAAATGCGGCCGCATCCTCCCGGCACATAAACCAGAAACGAATCGCAAAGGCTAAGCCGACGACTTCAAGTGCTAAAACAATGTTGATCCACATAATGAGATCCTTGGCCAGAAAGGCCTGGTTGAGGTGGCCCAGATGGGCGGGTTGGAGGTTGGCAGCCGCGGTTAGCGGTACAGGCTGGTTATGCCATCGCCTGTCAGCACACTCTCGGGAGAGAGTGGTTTGGGCTGTGCGCATATGAGGGCGCTCAGGCCAAACATGACAGTCTGAGAACGACAAAACGCAGCCAGGGCTGCGTTTTGTGATTGGGGTGACTCCGATGCATTTCTGCGTGTGCTATGCGGGTAAACCGAAGGAGAATGAGCACTTCGGTAAAATTATCCTATAAGCGGCCGTCATGCAACGGCTGTTATTTATTGCCCATGATGTTCGTGACCAATTTCTTGAGCATCCCGGGTTCGTGTTGCCCTTCCTGGGAAATGGGATGGCCCTGTTCACTGTTTGGTGAGTGACGGCGGGAGCGTTCTTGCCTATCACGCTCTGCCCGCTCTAGCGCGACGCGATAAGTGATACTGCCGCGCATAAAACCAATCAAGGCGCTGAAGCTGAGGCAAAATGCCTGGCACAGTCTGCGGCTGGTTTCATGCTTGTCTTTGGGTGAGCGATTGTGGGTCAGCAGCTCCATAAACTGCAGATCACGGTCGCTGGGCCCATCTGGAATGACGATGCCTGTTGGAGGGGTGATGTCGAAAACCTCCAGGATCGCTTTCTCTGGTGAGTAACCCATATCGAAGACAAGCTGGCGTAGCCTTGTGATGTGCTGCCGTGCTCGTTCTGCTCTCCGGTCGGCCTCGATCATCTCCAATTTAGTGGCACTCATACCCGGGGTGCATAAGGTGGAGGCATTTATTGGTTTGATGTTGACTGCCAGAAAACCTTTTTGTACGGCGCGAGCGTTGAATTCTACAATCATGCCGACTTCAGGAGGAGCCTCACCTAGCCAGTTTTGAGGGGTGATGAAGTAATCGACGCCGGAGATGTCTGCGATAGTGCCGATGGGGCCCGTATCATTGATCACTGTACCGACGACAAAGCCGCGTAGAGGGCCAAATGCGATGCTCATGATTTACTACTGCTCCTGGTAAAGCCAGAGGCGCGAGATAAGCGGCTCATTGGCGGTTTTTTTTGTTTGCCGCGGTGGGCGTTTTTGGGTGACGTCGTAGTTCTTTAGAAGACCGATCTTCACCTTCTGAGCTCCGAGAATGAGAACCGGGGTCGATGCTACTTGCATACGACGGCTATCTCCTTCCACCAGCCAGGCTTGCGGATGGACTGGATTGGGGCGCCGGATGACAAGACGAGCATCATCGGAGAGTGCGGATAGCAGCACAATTTCATCCTCTAGCTGTGCGACCCAACCAGTTGGATCGATTACATGGCGAGGGGGGGAGTCCTGTGATGCTCTAAGCGTACCGATGATCTGTTGTTTGGTCATTCTCTGCATAGTGTTTTTATGAGCCCAACAGAACGAAATTGATCGGGCTGTGTCGCAGGCGACGGTGATTTGTCGGTAAAACTGCAAAGTGATCAGCCCCTCGAACATGCCTTTGCTATGCAGAAACTCCCACCGAGTATTGGGTCCCCCAATTATTGTGCCTGAGTTTGTTACTAGGTCTCGGAAGGTTTTTCGGTCTGCATTAATGGCATCGATTATACCGGCGAGCTCCTCGTTGTGCCTGGAGTGAATCTGAATCGCTCCCGGCAAGCGGTACACCAGGCGAGTGTTTTCACCAGCGTCCGCGTACAGATGGCCCCAAGCATGGTGAGCAGCATACAGAGCTTCGAGTCCGTGAGCCGGAGTCACCGTTATAGAGGGAGTGTCGTGGCGGGTATCCTGCTTCGGGTCATGCGGGGGGAGGGCAAAGGTGCTTCCTTGGATGAACTCGCTGTCGTCAATGAAGTCGCGCAGCATGGCCAACAGCTGGTGTTGACGCTGCTCCAGAGTGCGGAGCTGTGCAGCTAGTTCGTACTTATTCATGGGGCACTCCATCGAGGGGCTCAAACTGGTGCTATTATGACCAGTGGAGAGTGATTTCTCAACCAACATTCCTATAGGATGATCTTCAATCAGAACACAGCCCTTCGGGCTGTGCTCAACTCCTGGGCTACTTTGCTCTAACGACGCCCCGAGTGCTCGGCTAGACCCGGTTCCGCTACTTCTGCGAGACCGCGCTCGCGCGAAGAGAAAGGGTGAGAGAGTGAAGAGAAAGAGAGAAAATAGAGATCATTACTTAGGCTTCGGAGTTTATGAGGATCGTATCGGTTCAGCAGCTAGGCGTCTTGTATCAGTTATCGAAATAGGAATGTTGGTTGAGATTTTAAATGTGACCACCTATCACAATAAGCTCTCCCCCGGAGATACCTCACACCTATGGCGCGATGGCCACAAAGCAGGGCATAAAAAAGCCCCGCTGTGCGGGGCTATTTCTTGAATGTCAGTCTATGTGCTGCATTCACTGTTCAACAGACCTCATCTAGTGAGAGGTAAACCTTGCGCACTGAGCCAGTTCAGTACCGCTTCGTGAAGAAGCTGGTCCGACTCCATTTTCAGTACAGACTCGAGAATCACTCGAGCCAGGCAATCCCCATCTTTCTTGTCAGCATGATCGTAGTCGAAGATGCATGCAAGCCGGGAGTAATCAACTAGCTCAGCAATCCAGGCAGAGGTTTTGCCACAGGCGGTAACCAGAGCATCCATTACCCCATCGTGTTCGTCCGGAGAGGCCTTACGATCACGTAAGTGCATTTGCCAGGTGTTTGCCAGCAGATAACCCATGGTGCTATCGAACATCGGTTTAGTAGCTACGGTGGTAGTAGCGGTATCTTGCAATGAGTTGTGCATTTGTATTCCAAAAGCCCAGAGGGCTGGTTAAACCTTCAACACGAATGTTGAGGCGAAAGGCCGTTGGCCTGGTTGAAGTGAATAGGGGTATAGCAGTCCAAAAAATCAGATTGACGACCTATTCGTTATGGAAAAGAACATATCCAGCTCCGATTTTGCTGGCATCTCTGAACACCGGCCACAATCGTTCTGGGATTGCTCCTTCATCGAGGGCGTCGTAGTTCGCCATATTAAAAAGAAACTCATAAGTTGGGTTGTCATGGTGATGGTTGCCCTTATGAGAGAAGGAGGCGTGCTCACGCACCCATTCCCACTCCGGGACGTCATATGCGCAGTCATAATCTCCGACGGTTTCAGGCATGCTGATTTCCAGCACATGACAGACAGGGCCGGCAGTCACTGCCGGTATCTGAGACTTTCCGACTCTTAGATCAATGACCTCGATTACTGCGCCCCGCATGGACGATGCGATACTCTCAACGACCCTTAGAAGCTCTGGAAGAGCGAGGTTTTCATAGGTTTCGCTGGGCACATAGCTACATAGGGAATCGCCTGATTTGACAGAATTCAGAAGATCCTGGTACGCAGATAGCCACTGTTGTTTATCAATATGTGGGAATACTTGAGCCATCGCATGAGCGAGTAGCACATCATCGATTGCTTGGTTCATGAATTGGACCTCGTTGCATCTGGGCTTTACGCCCGGGTTGGTGTTGGTCACGAGTGGCACATTGCGGACCGAGTGCCATAAGACAGCCTTGGGCTGTTTCTGCATGTGCGCTGACGCCGGAGAAATACCGGTGAACGGACATGCAGAATCAGCCAACGAGGGCTTGGGTGATAGATCTCAGGTGGGGGTACCTGCAGAGTGCAGGGAGAGTTGAAGTTGGTGCCTGGCCGGACGGCCTGTCCCCACGTGGGCACCGAGGACAACCGCAGGATACCGAATATCATGAATGGGAGCAACAGCATCAACTCAGGTTGCGGCTGGCGACCTGATTACCTAAGCAAGGCAAAGCAGCAATGTATGGGGGGCACTGACCCCCTACAAATGTGCAGAGTTCCCTGATCGAATTAGCCACCCCTCAAGGTTGCCATCCACCGCTGTGCCTGCGCCACCAGTATCCCTCCGCCGGCGCTCTCCAGGATCGTCCGCACACTGCCGACCACGGCGCCAATCACTGACCATTTTGGGTTAGGGGAGGCGGCCTGGGCCTTGAGGGTATCCAGATCGGCCTGCAGCTCTGCACACGCCTCTCCCTGCAGTTGCCCTTGCGCGACCACCTGCTGCAGCCACGGCAACAAAGCCGCCAGCGCCTCGGACTTCTGCTCGCCTGTCACCGTCTGCTGTTGTTGGCCGCCGGGCGAGCCCAACATCATTTGACCTCCGATGACATCCCCCCCAATGAAAATATTGGTCACCGATTCCGCCTGCTTCTGCTCCTGGGTGGTAAAGCTCATCCCTTCACCTTGGATCCCCAACTCATCCAGATCGAGTGCCCATTCAAGGACCTTAGTACGCACCGCACCGATCAAACGCTGGACCTGATTTGCTCCAAATCGAACTTGTGGTGCGATTGGCATTTTATAGAGAGCCGCTACCATCTTCGATTGAGACGGGTCCATGGGCAACACTACATATTCTGTCCCTGAAGCCAATGGTTCCACTCCATCAATGGGATAATAGAAGGGACATGTTGTCATCACCTCGTGAAGCTCTGCATTCAGGACCGGTAGCAGCACAAGACCTTTCCCCGGGTTAATGGCGTACAGTTGCCCCGTCAAAATCCGGTACTGAGGGATAACAGCCGACTCTGGGTAGCCATCAAGTTCGTTTTTGATCCAGCTAACCCAGTCAGGCTGCTTGAGCTTACGTGCGGCCACCAGTGCGTTTCGCAGTAGATCGGTTGTCTTGACTTCGGGATTACTGGCTATGGTGATGAGCTGAGGGATAAGGGCGGGCATCAATGCGCTCCTGGGCGATATTGGGCCCTCATTGTACCCGGGTTCGGTGGTTTGGATTGCAGGATTGCAAGCGGCAGGATCCCGGCCGCCCTCATGGCCAGCGGTTGGCTCACGTTGACCGGTCACCCAGCCGGCAAACGCGGCAGTTTACCCGTTCCGCAGGTGCTGCTAGAACCAACGCAAAACGACAAAAAATGCGGAGCTAAATGCTAAACGGTGATCCTCACTGGGTTGGTTGGTATACTGTGTTTTTATACAGCAACCAGAGATGACCAGCATGTTTGCTCAACCCGCCCCTAATGCTCCCTTGCTGGAGATCCCCCTGTTTCTCTCCCCTGTAGCCTGCGGCTTTCCGTCCCCGGCGCAGGATTACACCGAGCAAACCATAGACCTTAATCTGCTGTGCGTGGCGCACCCGGCGGCCACCTACTTTGTGCGGGCGGCCGGTGACAGTATGGTCGACCACGGGATCCGCGATGGCGACCTGCTGGTCGTGGACCGCAGTCGCAAGGCGCGCCACGGTAGCGTGGTGGTCGCCGCGGTCGATGGTGAGTTCACCGTGAAGCAGCTGCAGCTTGATCCCACTGTGGCCTTGCTCCCTGGCAACCCGGCCTATCGGCCTATCCATTTCAGTGAGGGGCAGGAGCTGGAAATCTTCGGGGTGGTGTCCTTTATCGTGCATCAGGTGGATGCCCCATGAACAAGTGCTGCACCGTCGCCCTGGTGGACGTGAACAACTTCTACGCTAGCTGCGAGCGGCTGTTTCGGCCCGACCTTAAGGGGCGGCCAATAGTCGTGCTCTCGAACAACGATGGCTGCGTGGTAGCCCGTTCGGCAGAGGCCAAAGCGCTCGGCATCAAGATGGGAGTGCCGTACTTTCAGATCCGTCAATTCTTCGAGGCTATGGGCGGGGTCTGGTTTTCCAGCAATTATGCCCTTTATGGCGACATGTCGAACCGGGTGATGACCATTTTGGAGGGGATGGCCCCGGCGGTGGAGGTCTACAGCGTTGATAAGAGTAAGTTGTATAGTGCGGACGCCTAAGCTATTGAGTTCTATCTATGGACATTGTTAAGCGTCCCAGGGGC
>NZ_JAPDBT010000045.1:0-6546 GCF_027705405.1 Aeromonas sp. QDB34
GGGGTTTGGGGAGCAATGGAACCAAAAACCAACGTAAGCCCTACCAACGCTTTTCGGTGTCTTCTTCCCAGGCGCCCATCTCGACAAAACAGTTGCGCATGTCGGCCTCCTGGCTGATCTCGGTCAGCAGGTCATGCACGCTCTTGTCCAGCTCATCGTCGCTCCGATACGGAATGGTCAACTCATAGTGGCCGGCATCCAGCCGCTTCATGCCATAGGGCTCCAGGCAGTAGCGCTCAATGTTCTCCGTGGCCCGCTTCCGGCCGCGCACGAACTTGCTGTTATTCACCACCGCGAGGCGCAGGGTGACGGTGGCCACCCGCTCGGCGGCGGGCGGCTCTGCCGGCGACGCGGCCGAAGGCTGCTGGTCGCGTGACCTGGCGCTCTTCTGGTACGCGCCGATCTCGACACCACGGTGGCGCAGGTAGCTGTACAGCGTGCTCTTGGAGATGTGCAGCTTCTCGCCGATCGCGCTGACGCTCAGGCGACCTTCGCGGTAGAGGGTTTCGGCCGCCATGGCGGTGGCCTCAGCCTTGGCTGGCAGGCCCTTGGGACGGCCACCGATCCGGCCACGCGCCCGTGCGGCCGACAGACCCGCCTGAGTCCGCTCGCGGATCAGCTCGCGCTCGAACTCCGCCAGCGAGGCGAACAGGTTGAACACCAGGCGGCCTTGGGCGTGGGTGGTGTCGATGGGGTCATTCAGGCTCTGTAAGCCGACCTTGCGCTCTGCCAGCTCGCCGACCAACTCGACCAGGTGCTTGAGGGAACGCCCAAGGCGATCCAGCTTCCAGATCACCACGGCATCACCCGGCCGCACGTTGGCCAGCAGTTTGTCCAACTCCGGCCGGGCGCTTTTCGCGCCGCTGGCGATGTCTTGGTAGATGCGTTCGCACCCGGCCTGTTTCAGGGCATCGACTTGTAGGTCGGCTTTCTGATCCCGAGTGCTCACTCGCGCATAACCGATCTTCATCAAAAGTACTGTTTACTCGACTACGTTAGTAATAGTTGAACTTTGATTAAGCGTACCAGTTATTTGAACCGTAGCGCGGGGAGCTTAACGAACCGAGCCATTCCTCGATAGAGTTCGGCAAAACCTTCGTTTTGTCGAACCATTGCATCGCCCTTTGTGATTGGCGTATAAACACACAAACACCTATTAGCGGAGAACGCTATGAATACCATTCGCTGGAATGTCGCCGTCTCGGCCGACACCGACCAGTCGCTTCGGATGTTTCTGGCCAGCCAGGGCGGCGGCCGTAAGGGCGACCTGTCGCGCTTCATCGAAGAAGCGGTACGGGCACACATCCTGGAGCTGAGCGCTGAGCAGGCCAAGGCCGCTAACGCCCATCTGAGTGAGGCAGAATTGACCAACGCGGTTGACGAAGCGCTCGACTGGGCACGTAAGCGCTGATGCGGGTCGTGTTGGATACCAACATCCTGTTCAGCGCCCTGATCTCGCCACATGGCGCGCCCGATGCGATCTACCGTGCCTGGCGGGCGGCGCGTTTCGAGGTGGTGACCTCGCGGATGCAACTCGATGAAATTCGTCGAGCCAGCCGCTATCCCAAGCTTCAGGCCATCCTACAGCCCGCCAAGGTGGGCGCCATGATCAATAACCTGCAACGGGCTGTGGTACTGGAGCGCCTGACCATCGAGGTCGAAGCCGATGATCCGGATGACTCGTTTTTGCTGGCCATGGCCTTGGCGGGCGATGCGGACTACCTGGTAACCGGTGATCGCCGCGCCGGCCTGCTGCAACGCGGGCACATCGAACGCACGCGGATCGTCACGCCCGCCGTGTTCTGCGTCGAGGTGCTGTGATCAATGCCGGTCGGTTTTCTGACTCAAGAGCAACGCGACGGTTTTGGCCGCTATGTTGATTCGCCCAGCCGTGAAGAGCTGGAACGTTACTTCCACCTGAGCGATGAAGACCGTGAAGCCATCCAGGTGCTGCGGGGTAACCATAACCGTCTGGGTTATGCCGTTCTGCTGACCACCGTCCGCTTCGTTGGCGTTCTGCCGGACAAGCCCGCCGCCGTGCCGGTGGAAGTCCTGCAGGTGCTTTGCCGACAACTGGCGATTCCAGACCCCGACTGCCTCCAGCGCTATAGCGATCATCGCCGCTGGATACATGCCACCGATATTCAGAACCGCTTTGGCTATCGTCATTTCACCGATCCGGGCATCGGCTTTCGCTTGAGCCGCTGGCTGTATGCCCTCTGCTGGACGGGCACCGACCGGCCGGGAGTGCTGTTTGAGCGAGCCACCTCGTGGCTGTTCACACAGAAAGTCCTCCTGCCTGGTGTGTCTCAACTAGAGCGCTTTATCGCCCAGTTGCGCAGTCGGGTCGAAGAACGCCTCTGGTTTACGCTGGGCCGCAGCGTGACTGAGGAACAGCGATTGCAACTGCAAGACTTGCTGACGGTGGCCGAAGGCAACCGCAGCTCCCGGCTGGATCAATTGCGCTCCGGCCCGGTCATGGTCAGTGGCCCCGCGTTGATTCGGGCACTGCGCCGGCTCGATGACGTGCGCGGCATCGGCATCACCTTGCCGGCGGCGGCGCACATCCCTCCCAGCCGTATCGCCGCCCTGGCCCGCTTCGCCAACACGGCCAAGGTCACCGCGATTAATCGGCTGCCGGCGTCGCGGCGGATGGCGACACTGGTGGCCTTCGCACTCTGCCTGGAGGCGACTGCGCACGACGACGCACTGGAAGTCCTGGAGGCCTTGCTGCGCGACCTGTTCAGCAACGCGGAGAAGGCCGACAAGAAAGCCCGCATGCGCAGCCTGAAAGACCTGGATCGGTCGGCCGCGACGCTCGCCGCCGCGTGCAAGGTCGTGCTGGACAGCTCGATCAGCGATGACAACGTGCGCGCCCGGCTGTTCAACGACCTGCCGAGGACCACCCTGGAAAAGGCCCTGGAAGAGGTCAACGCGCTGATCCGCCCGGTAGATGACGTCTATTTTCTTGCATTGGAAGCGCGCTACCGCAGCGTGCGCCGCTTCCTGCCCGACCTGCTCAAGCACATCCGCTTCGGCTTCAGCCCGGCCGGCAAGGGCGTGGCGGCTAGTCTGGAGTGGCTGCAACTGAACCTGCCGCGCCGGAAGCCAGAGGATGACGCGCCGCAGGAGATCGTGGCCAAGGCTTGGCAGAAGCACATCACCCGCGAAGATGGCTCCCTCGACATGGGTGCCTATGTGTTCTGCACGCTCGATGCGCTGCGCACGGCCCTGCGCCGCCACGATGTCTTCGTCTCGCCCAGTTGGCGCTATGCCGACCCGCGTCTTGGCCTGCTCGACGGTGCCGAATGGCTGGCGGCGCGACCGATCATCTGCCGGTCACTGGGCCTGACCATCGACGCCAAAACCACCCTGGACGCCTTGTCCGTCGAGCTGGATGCAACCTGGCTGGCAGTAGCCGCGCGCCTGCCCGACAACCCGGCGATTCAACTGAGCGAGAACACCGAGGGCAAGACCGAACTGTCGCTCGGGGCGCTGGACAAGCTGGACGAGCCCTGCTCGTTGCTGCAACTGCGGGCGGCCGTGTCTGACCTGATGCCGCGTGTCGATCTGCCGGAAATCCTCTTGGAAATCGCCGCCCGCACTGGCTTTTCCGAGGCCTTCACCCATGTCTCCGAACGCAATGCACGCGCCGACAACCTGGTCACCAGCCTCTGCGCGGTGCTGTTGGGCGGGGCCTGCAACACCGGCCTGGAGCCCTTGATCCGCACCGACAACCCGGCGCTGCGCCGTGACCGGCTGTCCTGGGTCAGCCAGAATTATATCCGCGACGACACCCTGTCAGCGGCTAACGCCATCCTGGTCGGAGCGCAAAGCCAACTGGAACTGGCCCAAGTCTGGGGTGGCGGCGAGGTCGCCTCCGCCGATGGCATGCGCTTCGTCGTACCGGTGCGCACCGTGCATGCCGGCCCCAATCCGAAGTATTTCGGCACCGGCCGGGGTGTCACCTGGTACAACCTGATTTCCGACCAATTCTCCGGCCTCAACGCCATCACCGTGCCCGGCACGCTGCGCGACAGCCTGGTGTTGCTGGCGGTCGTGCTGGAACAGCAGACCGAGTTGCAGCCGACGCAAATCATGACCGACACCGGGGCCTACAGCGATGTGGTGTTCGGGCTCTTCCGCCTACTTGGCTACCACTTCAGTCCGCGGCTGGCCGATGTCGGCGGTACCCGCTTCTGGCGCACGCGCCCGGACGCGGACTACGGCAAGCTCAACGGGCTGGCCCGCCAGTCGGTCAAACTCGACCTGATCGCCGAGCACTGGGACGACCTGCTGCGCCTGGCCGGCTCGCTCAAACTCGGCCGGGTGCCGGCGACTGGCATCATGCGCACGCTGCAAACGGGAGATAGACCCACCCGGCTGGCCCAGGCGCTGGCCGAATTCGGGCGGATCGAAAAGACTCTGCACACGTTGACCTATATCGACGACGAGTCCAAGCGCCGCGCCACCCTGACCCAGTTGAACCGAGGCGAAGGCCGGCACAGCCTGGCCCGCGCCGTGTTCCACGGCAAACGCGGCGAGCTCCGCCAGCGCTACCGCGAAGGCCAGGAAGACCAGCTCGGTGCTCTGGGCCTGGTGGTGAACATCATCGTGCTGTGGAACACCCTCTACATGACGGCGGCCGTGGAACGGCTCAAGCAGCACGGCTATCCAGTGCTGGAAGAGGATTTGGCCCGGCTATCGCCGCTGATCTACGAGCACATCAACATGCTCGGGCGGTATTCCTTTGCGGTACCGGAAGAAGTTGCGCGCGGCGAGCTGCGGCCACTGCGTAATCCAGACGACGACCTGTGATCCCCCTAAACGCTATGAGCAACACCCAAGCTGCTGCTGGATCGGCGGGCACTTCACCGAGCCGAACGAACAGAAAACGCAGCAATCCCCTGGGTTGGGGCGCAGCAGCGCCTTGCAGTTGCTGCACTCGTAATAGAACTGGCAGGCGTCCGTGGGCATGGTTTCCGGCTTGGCGAAGCCGCAGCGCGGGCAAGTCAGCACGGACTCAAGGACAATGGCGCTCATCGTGACCTCACTTCTGCACTGTGGAGGGGTATCCCGCGTTCGCGGTCGCCTCAGTCAGTGCCTCGGGCTGGGCCTTATCGGGATCGTAGGTGACGGTCGCCGTCTTCTGGTCGAAATTGACCTGGACGTCACTCACGCCGGACACCTTCTCCAGCGACTTCTTGACCGTGATCGGACAGAGTCCGCACGTCATGTTCTGCACGTCGAGCGTGACGGTTTTCGGGGGAGCCGCCAGCGCCACGAAGGGCAAGGCGAAAAGCACGGCGATCAGCAGTTTGCGCATGGTTAATCTCCTTCAGTAGAACAGCGGGGCGAGCCACGGCACGGCCAATAGGCCGAGCAGCAGCACGCTGACGATCCAGAACACGAGTCGCTGTCGCACGAGCGTGCGCGGATCGGCGCAGGGTGTACCTGGCGTACAAACCTGTGGCACCAGGTAGAGCTTGCGGAATGCCAATCCCAGGAACAGTAGAGTCAACCCGATGAAGAGGGGGCGTAGTGGCTCCATCATGGGGTCACCTCAGAAAACGGAAAAAATCGTACGGTAAGCCGCTGGCATGGTCTAGCTTCTCGCAAACGATCGTTTTTGAGAGGCTTCAATGAGAATCAGATCCGCGCTAGTGCTGGTATGGCATGTTGCTTTCTCGAAAACCACTCTCATATTGCACGGCTGAAACAGCCGAGTTTCGAGAACCACGAAAATGCTGTTTCTAGGGGTTGGCAGCTTGCGCAAAGCCGCGCAGTTGCTGGGTATCGGATCTCTTAACGTGCTTTAATTTCCGAATTCTGAAGCGACCCCATCATGGTCAGAGCGCCCACCCACGTACCGCCGACACCGAGTGCCAACAGCACCAGTGGCCCGACACAGCACACCGACGCACCGATGGCGGTCAGCGAACTCGCGACCAGCGAGCCTTTCCCGGTGAGTTGCATCCCCATTCCCATCTCCTGAGCCTGATTGCCTAGGTGCTATTCTAAACTCCGTACCAAAGTACGGAATCAAGGAGAAAGTGATGGCCACAGAGCTGACCATTGGCAAGCTGGCAGACGCCGCCGGGGTGAACGTCGAGACGATCCGCTACTACCAGCGACGCGGGCTGCTGGATGAACCAGCCAAACCCTTGGGTGGCCATCGGCGCTATCCGGTGGACATGGTGAAGCGACTGCGTTTCATCAAGCGGGCTCAGGCGCTGGGTTTCACGCTCTCGGAAGTCGGTGGACTGCTGACGCTGGATGAGTCGTGCGCCTGTGCCGAAACGCGAGCACGGGCTGCACGCAAGCTCGCGTTGATCGAGCAGAAGATGGCCGACTTGGTCGTCATGCAGCAACTGTTAGGCGAACTGGTGCAGCAATGTGATGCGGGAGACGGCGGAACGATCTGCCCGATCATCGAGGCACTGATCAGAGAGTAATGCCTGGCGGGTGAGCTGGAGATCGGAAAGCCCCTTTACGGTGGGATTCAGAGCTTACGTTGGTTTTTGGTTCCATTGCTCCCCAAACCCC
>NZ_JAPDBT010000046.1:0-6475 GCF_027705405.1 Aeromonas sp. QDB34
TACGCCGGGGGTGCGTGACAGTTACGCCGGGGGTGCGTGACAGTTACGCCGGGGGTGCGTGACAGTTACGCCGGGGGCGTGACAGTTAGCACAGGGGTCAGCCTGCCGCCTTGGGCCGTGCGATGTTGTACTTGCTAGGGGCATATTCGGTGACCGTCCAGCCCAATGAGACAATCTCTGGCAGCGAATCCCGTACCCTTTTGCGCCTTTGGCGCATGGTTGCCCCGCTGGCTTCCTCGGGCCAAACGTAGCTGGACAAGGTATCCACAGTGGCCTTGCCGCTCTTGCCGGGGTCGATCCAGCCACACAGCCGCTGGTGCAGCAGGCGGGCGGTTTCGCTGTCCAGCGCCCGCACCTCGTCCATGCTGATGCGCACATGCTGGCCGCCACCCATGACGGCCTGCGCGATCAAGGGGTTCAGGGCCACATACAGGCGCCCGTCTGCCTCGTCGCTGGCGTAGTCGGCAAGCAGCCGGAACCCCTGCCGCTTGCGGCCATTCTGGGCGATGATGGAGACCGTCCACAGGCGCTCAATGCACTCCCGGATTGCCTTGAACTGGCTGCCGCCATCCTCTGCATACCCGATTTCACGGGCCAGCGCTCGATAGCTTCCCTTGACCACCATGGCGTCAGCTTCGACGGCCTCCCACTTGGGTTCCAGGAACAGCCGGAGCTGTTGCCCGCCTTCGGTCTTGGGTTCCGGGCCAAGCACCAGACCGCTCGGCCCGGCCATGGCCACCAGCCCTTGCAGGATGCGCAGATCATCAGCGCCCAGCGGCTCCGGCCCCTTGAACTCGATCCGCTTGCCGTCGCCGTAGTCATACGTCACGTCCAGCTTGCTGCGCTTGCGCTCGCCCCGCTTGAGGGCACGGAACAGGCCGGGGGCCAGACAGTGCGCCGGGTCGTGCCGGACGTGGGTAAGCTCGTGTTTATGCGGCATCACGCACCCCCCCTTTCTTGGGCTTGGCCCGCTTTTCCAGTGGTACGGGCTTGAGTACGCCGCCCTCGTGCCGCCTTAGCCACCGCTCTTGAAACGGGCTGCCGTAGTTGGCCTTGCTCACGCCAAAGCGCACGAAATAGGCCCTCTGGTTGTCGTCCACGCCCCACGTTTCGGCCTCGGCTGCGGTCATACCGGAGAGGTATGCCTGCCACCGGATGTTATCGACCAGCACCGACGATCCACGGCTGGCCTGCTGCTGGTCGCCTGCGCCCGCCATGGCCGCGCTTTTGTTGGCATGGTGCAGGAAGATGATCGAGCACCCTGTCTCGGCGGCGATGGCCTCCATGCGGCCGATGACTTGGGCCATAGGCCCGGAGGCGTTCTCCTCCTCGATGTGGAAGCGCCTGAGCGTGTCCAGCACCATCAGGCGTCTGCCCTCGGCGGCTTTCATCATGCCGTCGAACCACTCCGGGGTCATGATGTTGGGGCCGTTTCCGATCAGCGGTTTGATCCACAAGTCGGTTGCCACGGCCTGCCGTTCGGCTGCGGAGAGGTGCGCCCCGAGTGCGTGCAGGCGGTGATGGATGGCAACTGGTGGGTCTTCTGCGGGCAGGTAGATCACTCGGCCTGTCGGCAGCTCGCCCACGCCCAGCAGATCGGGGCCGCCAGCGATCTGCATCGCCAGTTGCAGGGCCAGCATGGACTTGCCAGCCCCACCGGGGGATACCAGCGCCCCCACGGTGCCGGCCACCATGTTGGGCAGTACATAGTCAATCGGCGGCGGTAGCTCTGTGAAGCTCGCCAGAATGTCGATAGGCTTATGGGTAGCCATTGATTTGCCTCCTTTGCAGGCGGTTGATGGTCAGGCGCTGGCGGGGCCGCTATCCCCGTCCTGCGCCGCCCTGAGTTCCTCTAGGTACAGTCGCAGCGCCTCGGCCTCATCGTCTGTGGCCCATATCTTACGCGCCTTGCGCCCCAGTTCACGCTGGGTCTCGGCAAACCGAGCCTGCCTGATCGCGTTATCGCTGGCCAACAGGTTGCCAGTCAATTTATCCCGCTTGTCCTTCATACCAGACCTCATTAGAGCTAATGCAAAATACATGGTTAGAGCTAACACCATAACATGGGTTAGCTCTAACTAAAAGTCACATTTCCAGCGTGGGGTATTCCCCCTTGGTTTTTTGCGTCTGCTCAAGCTCGGCGCGGATCTTCTGCACCTCCGGCAGCGCCATCACTTTTTTGATGGTGCGCTCGATGTAGTCGGCCTCATGGCCTGCCTTGCGATCCATGAGGCCGGGGCTGGCCTCGGCCATGGCCTTGGCGATCTCGTCGGGATCTATGCCCTTCATGGCCAACTTCATGGCGGCGATGTAATCGCACTTGCTCAGGTCGTCCCCGAACCGCTTCACCAGCCCCGCCATTTCGCTGCGGTACTCGTCCAAGGCAGTCCTGTGATAACGGCGCGGCTGGGCTGTCTCTATGCCCTCCAGCCTGCGGGCCTGCTCCTGCTGGCGCTCCTTGCTCTCAAGCTCCTGCCCGGCCTCCTGCACCATCTGGGGGCCTGTGGTGGCGGCTTGGCCGCTGGACGCTCGGCACAGCACCCACGGCTGATACCCCGTCTTGGTTGTGTGCTTGGGCTTCTGGTTGGTAAAGCCCGCCAGACGGCCATAGTGGTGGCTATCAGCGCTTGCGGGGTCGGCGTCATACTCTCGGGCCAGCCTGCGGGCAATCGCGCCCCTGTGCTCTGCTGGCGCGTTTGCCGCTACCTTCACCCACGCCTGATAGTTCTTCGGGCTGGTCTCGATAACGGCGGCAGGCTCCCGCCCTTCCTCCTTCATCGCGTCCAGGTCAAAGCTGCTCAAGTCGTCTACCAGGACAAGCCCGTGCCTGGCTGATTCGGCTGGCCGGATATAGATATCGTTGCCCTGAGCGTTCATCCGCTTGAGCCATGCGGCGTTCTCGACCACCTCTTGCAGCGTCCATTCCCGATTCATCATCTTGCCTGTGGCGGAGTCCCTGATGCCAATATCGTACAGGTCGCAGCCCATAGCCTTGAGCTGGCGGGCGATGGCCTGAGAGGTGCGATCCCCCTTCACTTGAGCCTGAGTAGTAGCCACATTGCCCCCTCCTTTGTCGTCCTGAGTTCCGGGGTCAGCCAGAGCCACAATCCGATCAGCAGCACTAGCATAAACAGCAGAAAACCCATCGAGGTGACTACGAAAATCCTCCATCCCAACTGACTCGCTGCGCCCTCGGCCTTCCCGGCTGCCTTGTCCAGTGCCTCGGCTGCGGCCTTCATGTCCTTGGCTGTGCCTTCCCACGCCGTCGCGGCTTTGCCCTGCTGGATCTCCCACTCTCCAGCCTGCTTTATGCTGGCATTTTGAGTCTCCTCTATCGCCGTCACGGCCTTGTCTGCGAGAGTCGCCAAGCTCTGCGCCAGCGGCTCGATCTGCCCCGCCAGCTCGTCGATCCCTCTGGCCTGCCTCACTTTGTCTATCGCGCTCATGGTCGATGCTCTCTCTGTATGCCTGTAGGTCGATGATCTCGGTGTTGGCCGTCTCGATGGACAGGGCCGTATCCGCCCGCCCGGTGCGGATGCCCCGCCCCTCCATCTCCACCACGTTGGGGCCAAGGTGGATGGTCGGCAGGCGCTCGATCCCCTGCGCCTCTAGCGTCCGGTGGTCGATGCGGGCTTCGTGGCCTGCCATCTCCAGCGCCCGGTTGGCATGGTCTGCCCATGCTGCTCGGGTCTTCTCAAGCCACGCCTTGGGCTTCAAACTCTCGGTTTTCTGCGCCCCCCCCTGCCCCGGATTTTTCGGGTTGTACCTGCTGAACCACTGATCTTTCTTGCGCTCGACGCCATCGTTTTTGCGCTCGGACATCATCAGGTGGCAATGCGGGTTCTCACCCCCCCCCTTATGAATCGCCAGCGTATACGGCAGGCGCTCGACCTCGGTCAGGTACTTGGCGAAGTCGTCCACGAGCACCCGCTGCTGATCGAGCGTCAGCTCGATTGGCAGGGCAAATTCAACCTCTTTGAATAGGCGGCCATTGGCCCGTTCGTACAGGTCGGCGGCATCCCAGTAGTTGCCGACCTCTGCGGCTCCTGCCGCCCATGATGGCATGTTGCCAGACTGGGTGTGCAGCACCTCGTCTTTGTCGCGGGCATACTTGCCCTCGCGCTGAATGTAGTCGGCCTTGGCCTTAGCCGACTGGCCGCCGCCACGGCTGCCAGTCTTGGCCGCGAGATGAAATATCGCCATGTGTAAGCTCCACGCTAGTGGCCCTCGGAGAGCGCACCGCCCCGAAGGGGGGCCGGAGGCAGTTTCTCGCAGAGAAACCGGTAAGTGCGCCCTCCTCATGTTCCATGAGTCGGGTTTGCGGCATCAGTAACCTGATGATACTCTACAACGGGCACATAACAACAGGGCTGTCAACATGGGAAAGTTAGAGGATAAACTCGCCAAGCTCGAAGAACAGAGGGCGCGGATCAATGCCGAGATCCAGCGAGTGAGGGCAAGGGAACAGCAGCAGGAACGGCGGGATGATACTCGGCGCAAGATCATAGTTGGGGCAATGCTCACGGGCATGATAGAGGCGGGAAAGCTGGGGCAGTTCAATGAGGTCTGGCTACGGGCTGAGCTGGACAAGCAGCTTGACCGTGATCCAGACCGAGCCCTGTTTGGTCTGCCACCACTGGCAAAGGCTAAGCCAGAGCAGGTGGTGCAGGAAGAGGCCCCTGCGGGGCTACACACCGCCCCCACTGCTGCGCAGTAGGGGAAAGGCCGCTGTCGCGGCAAAACAGCTCTACGGGCCTCCTGTTGTGAGTAGAATAAAGTTTCGTTACTAAGTAATAAAGAATCATACTGAGTATTAAAGATTCATACTTAAATGGCAGCGATCAGAGTACACTGCCATTTCTAAAACGTTTATGCCCCATTCCTTCTTAGACCTTGTATCTACTTCAAATTGCAGGCTTCCGTTTAAGGTTACTTTACCTAATGGCGGACATCAGTAATCTATTGGGTTCCTTTTCTCTGTGGCTTTTTAAGCGGATAACTTTTTTCAATGGTGCCGCGTACTTTGAACGTTAACATAGAGGCTCAGGGCGCTATTTTACCCCCTTAAAATAGGCAAAATGAGGGTTTTTAAGATCTTGATTTTTAGTGTTTTTATTTTGGTGATGTGATGTGGCTTTGATGGTAGTGTTGCGTCCAGTTCATCATAGGAGTCAACATGGAAACCTACCGTCACACATATCGACACCACAGTTTTTCACATCAAGATCTAAGTGATATTACTTTCACTGCTTGCACCTTTATCCGATGCGATTTTCGACGTGCTAACTTGCGTGATGCGACATTTATTAACTGCAAGTTCATTGAACAGGGTGATATCGAAGGTTGCCATTTTGATGTCGCAGACCTTCGCGATGCAAGTTTCCAACAATGCCAGCTTGCGATGGCAAACTTTAGTAACGCCAATTGCTACGGTATTGAGTTACGTGAGTGTGATTTAAAAGGGGCCAACTTTTCCCGAGCAAACTTTGCCAATCAAGTGAGTAATCGTATGTACTTTTGCTCAGCCTTTATTACTGGATGTAACCTGTCTTATGCCAATATGGAGCGGGTCTGTTTAGAAAAATGTGAGCTGTTTGAAAATCGCTGGATAGGGACTCACCTCGCGGGCGCATCACTGAAAGAGTCAGACTTAAGTCGAGGTGTTTTTTCTGAAGATGTCTGGGGACAGTTTAGCCTACAGGGTGCTAATTTATGTCACGCCGAACTCGACGGTTTAGATCCTCGAAAAGTCGATACATCAGGTATCAAAATTGCCAGCTGGCAACAAGAACAGCTTCTCGAAGCGTTGGGTATTGTTGTTTTTCCTGACTAGATGCTTACGAATACCTGCTGATAAACTATACACAACATTAATACATTTTCTAATTCAAATCACCAGAGCTAGATCAATACTTCTAGCTCATTCTTGTCCAGAAACGTGTTTGAATGGGGCCAATCAATCTGTGGATGCTCAAGACAACCAGTATGATACTTTATTACTCAGTTGTAGCGTGACTCAGATTTTGTAGTAGGAATTAGTATGAATCTTTATTTCTGGGTGAGTATCATTTAGAACGGTACAAACAGGGTTACTTGACTGCTTAGTATGAAACTTTATTCCTCTCCTACACCTGTGGCGTCTCAGACAGGCACCAGCGGGCGAAGCCCGCCTTTCCCCCTACTGCGCAGCAGTGGGGGGGTGTGTAGCTTAGCGCAGCGATAAAGGGCCTCCGGCCTCTGGCCGGGCATTGGTCTGTAGGTCTGTAATCTGTAGAGGGTCGGAGCCCCTAAAGGGCTCAGATCCTATGGAAGATCTTGGAAGATCTTGGATCAACTTTTTGCGCAAATGCTACAGGCCAGTGGTGGCGTGGCTTACAGCGTTGTTTTTACTCCCCTGAGCGTGACAGTTACGCCGGGGGTGCGTGACAGTTACGCCGGGGGTGCGTGACAGTTACGCCGGGGGTGCGTGACAGTT
>NZ_JAPDBT010000047.1:1704-2941 GCF_027705405.1 Aeromonas sp. QDB34
CGACGACACTTCTTGGGGTTGTATGGTTAAGTGACTAAGCGTACATGGTGGATGCCTTGGCAGTCAGAGGCGATGAAGGACGTACTAACCTGCGATAAGCCGTGAGCAGTCGGTAAGAGACATTACGACTCACGGATTTCCGAATGGGGAAACCCACTTAGCATAAGCTAGGTATCGCTGCGTGAATACATAGCGTAGCGAGGCGAACCGGGAGAACTGAAACATCTAAGTACCCCGAGGAAAAGAAATCAACCGAGATTCCCTCAGTAGCGGCGAGCGAACGGGGATTAGCCCTTAAGCATCTTGGAAGTTAGTGGAACGGTCCTGGAAAGGCCGGCGATACAGGGTGATAGCCCCGTACACGAAAACAACCTTGATGTGAAATCGAGTAGGGCGGGACACGTGACATCCTGTCTGAATATGGGGGGACCATCCTCCAAGGCTAAATACTCCTGACTGACCGATAGTGAACCAGTACCGTGAGGGAAAGGCGAAAAGAACCCCTGTGAGGGGAGTGAAATAGAACCTGAAACCGTGTACGTACAAGCAGTGGGAGCCCTTCGGGGTGACTGCGTACCTTTTGTATAATGGGTCAGCGACTTACATTTTGTAGCGAGGTTAACCGTATAGGGGAGCCGTAGGGAAACCGAGTCTTAACTGGGCGTCTAGTTGCAAGGTGTAGACCCGAAACCGGGTGATCTAGCCATGGGCAGGTTGAAGGTTGAGTAACATCAACTGGAGGACCGAACCCACTAACGTTGCAAAGTTAGGGGATGACCTGTGGCTGGGGGTGAAAGGCCAATCAAACTCGGAGATAGCTGGTTCTCCCCGAAAGCTATTTAGGTAGCGCCTCGGACGAATACTACTGGGGGTAGAGCACTGTTTGGGCTAGGGGGTCATCCCGACTTACCAACCCCATGCAAACTCCGAATACCAGTAAGTAATATCCGGGAGACACACGGCGGGTGCTAACGTCCGTCGTGAAGAGGGAAACAACCCAGACCGCCGGCTAAGGTCCCAAAGTTCTGGTTAAGTGGGAAACGATGTGGGAAGGCTCAGACAGCTAGGATGTTGGCTTAGAAGCAGCCATCATTTAAAGAAAGCGTAATAGCTCACTAGTCGAGTCGGCCTGCGCGGAAGATGTAACGGGGCTCAAACCAGGCACCGAAGCCGCGGATTCACGCTAAGCGTGAGTGGTAGGGGAGCGTTCTGTAAGTCTGCGAAGGTGTGTCGAGAG
>NZ_JAPDBT010000047.1:3031-4728 GCF_027705405.1 Aeromonas sp. QDB34
CATGCTGGAGATATCAGAAGTGCGAATGCTGACGTAAGTAACGATAAAGGGGGTGAAAAGCCTCCTCGCCGGAAGACCAAGGGTTCCTGTCCAACGTTAATCGGGGCAGGGTGAGTCGACCCCTAAGGCGAGGCCGAAAGGCGTAGTCGATGGGAAGCAGGTTAATATTCCTGCACGACTTGTAATTGCGATGGGGGGACGGAGAAGGCTAGGTGGGCCAGGCGACGGTTGTCCTGGTGAAAGTGCGTAGGTGGTGTTTCTAGGCAAATCCGGAGACACAACACTGAGACACGAGACGAACACACTACGGTGTGGAAGCCATTGATGCCCTGCTTCCAGGAAAAGCCTCTAAGCTTCAGATTACAAGTCATCGTACCCCAAACCGACACAGGTGGTCGGGTAGAGAATACCAAGGCGCTTGAGAGAACTCGGGTGAAGGAACTAGGCAAAATAGAACCGTAACTTCGGGAGAAGGTTCGCTCTTGACAGTGAAGTCCCTTGCGGATGGAGCAGTTGGGAGTCGCAGTGACCAGATGGCTGGGACTGTTTATCAAAAACACAGCACTCTGCAAACACGAAAGTGGACGTATAGGGTGTGACACCTGCCCGGTGCCGGAAGGTTAATTGATGGGGTTAGCGCAAGCGAAGCTCTTGATCGAAGCCCCGGTAAACGGCGGCCGTAACTATAACGGTCCTAAGGTAGCGAAATTCCTTGTCGGGTAAGTTCCGACCTGCACGAATGGTGTAACCATGGCCATGCTGTCTCCACCCGAGACTCAGTGAAATCGAATTCGCCGTGAAGATGCGGTGTACCCGCGGCTAGACGGAAAGACCCCGTGAACCTTTACTACAGCTTGGCACTGAACATTGAACCTACATGTGTAGGATAGGTGGGAGGCTTTGAAGGCGTGACGCCAGTTGCGCTGGAGCCGTCCTTGAAATACCACCCTTGTATGTTTGATGTTCTAACGCAGGCCCGTGAATCCGGGTCGCGGACAGTGCCTGGTGGGTAGTTTGACTGGGGCGGTCTCCTCCCAAAGAGTAACGGAGGAGCACGAAGGTTGGCTAATCCTGGTCGGACATCAGGAGGTTAGTGCAATGGCATAAGCCAGCTTAACTGCGAGACGGACAGGTCGAGCAGGTACGAAAGTAGGTCATAGTGATCCGGTGGTTCTGAATGGAAGGGCCATCGCTCAACGGATAAAAGGTACTCCGGGGATAACAGGCTGATACCGCCCAAGAGTTCATATCGACGGCGGTGTTTGGCACCTCGATGTCGGCTCATCACATCCTGGGGCTGAAGTCGGTCCCAAGGGTATGGCTGTTCGCCATTTAAAGTGGTACGCGAGCTGGGTTCAGAACGTCGTGAGACAGTTCGGTCCCTATCTGCCGTGGGCGTTGGATGATTGAAGGGAGTTGCTCCTAGTACGAGAGGACCGGAGTGAACGAACCTCTGGTGTTCGGGTTGTCACGCCAGTGGCACTGCCCGGTAGCTAAGTTCGGAATCGATAACCGCTGAAAGCATCTAAGCGGGAAGCGAGCCCTGAGATGAGTCATCCCTGACCCCTTGAGGGTCCTAAAGGGCCGTTGGAGACCACAACGTTGATAGGTGGGGTGTGTAAGCGCGGCGACGTGTTGAGCTAACCCATACTAATTACCCGTGAGGCTTAACCATACAACACCCAAGAAGTGTTCTG
>NZ_JAPDBT010000048.1:0-4647 GCF_027705405.1 Aeromonas sp. QDB34
GGCGCCTGGGAAGAAGACACCGAAAAGCGTTGGTAGGGCTTACGTTGGTTTTTGGTTCCATTGCTCCCCAAACCCCTTCTCGGCGCTGTACCACCGTTGTTTGTGGCATATTGGGCATGGCAAGGGGGGTTCTGAGTTCTAACATTGCAGTCGTCTCGCCGTCGATCAGGAATATTGGGATTTTTTGTGGTTTGCCCCCCAGAATGCGGTGCACATAATGCCCATTATGTTCAATTGCCATTTTCACCAGGGAAAACGACGCACTCGTCCCGTCGCAGCCCGCCAGCGCGGTAAACAGGCCGTTATCCCGGCCCGTTCTGGCCGAATTGCGGCTGAAAGTTTGCGACGGTTTGAAGGGGCGAATTTCCCCTCCAGCGAGCCGATCCGGTTTCATGGGAAAAACGCTAGGAGCAGGTTGTTTCGAGTAGTTTGAGTGGTCATCGCCATCATTTTTAGATAATGATTTTTCATTTTTAAAGTTTGATGAGTCTGAGTGGCTACCTGCTGAGCCCCTGATTGTTGTTTCGTTCCTGCACCCCCCGCACAGCCTTCCTCAGCTCCGCAGGTAGCTCCCTGATTAAGGTCTCTGGCAGGGCCGCCACAAGGGCATCCAACACCTTGCTACGCGATTTGAGGGCTGGGGTAGGGGGATTGACTGCCAGCTCTGCCTCGCGGCTCTGCAAGTCCAGCTCCCACGTCTCCAGCCCGCTCACTTGCCTCTCCACTTCCGCATCCAACTCGGCCTTTCGTTCATTTAGGCCTGCTTCGATCTGCTTCAGATCATCGGACAGCGCCCTGACTCCGGCGATCCGTTCATCCAGCTGGCGTTTGTACTCAGCCAGCACCAGCCGCTCCGTCTCCAAAGCCTTCTCTCTTGCCCACACATCAACCCCTCGCTGGTCAAGATCGTCGCCTCGCTCATCCTGCGCCGCCTCCTGCTCTGCAAGGCGCCCCATCTTGGCCTGTATATCCGCCAGATCCCGCTGTAGCTGGCCGTAGAACGCCTTGATCTCGGTGTGCTTGGCCTTGCTGCCAGCGATACCACGGCGCAGCCCAAAGGGTACCCCCACCTCCTCGGCAAAGGTGGTCTGCAACGCTATCGAGGCATCCCGTCCGGTGAACTTTTTCGCGTTCAGGGCTCGGCCTGCCTTCGTTGCGCACTCGCGCACCTCTCGTTTCTGCTTGCCGTCCTCAGTCTTGCCAACGACAACAGAACGCCGTCTGGTGCTGGCCTCCAATTCGATGATCGGGGTGTAAATGAAATGGCCGTGGACTGATCGCTCGTCATAGTGAACGGCCTCATGGATGAAGTTCTCTGCCCCCAACAACTTGTCCAGGTACGCCTTGGCCGCCTTGAAATAGGCTTTCCTGTCGAAGTCTGGCGAGTTGATCTGCTCTGGCGTTGCTGTAACGAGGTATTCCAAAGCCAACACTGGCTCCTTTGCCGTGCTGGCCTGGGTCACCGAGGCGAGATTTGTACGCAGCTTTGCCATGCCATCGCCCTTAAAATGGTTGAGATGGAGTCGGCTCGGATCGGCATTTTTGGGCTTGGTAGTGCGGTCGTTATGGTTGATGGCTGCTTGGACATGGCCGATGGATTTGAGCTTGTTGTGCCTGACGATAACGAATCCAGACATGGTGTGAGACTCCTTGAGATGGTGCCTCAGTAGAAACCGATTTTGGATGCTTGTCTACAAGCAGGACACTCACTAAGCCCTCTTGTACCACTTCGTGGTTTACAAGTTGGCGTTGTGAGCGAGGGGGATACCCCTCGACCCCTAAAACCTAGCGACTGCTGAGGTCGATCTCGATGCGCCGGAACCCGATACCGTTGGCCGTGTTGGCGGCAGCATCAATGCTCTTGAATACCCGCCAACCTCCGCGCTGTCGTTCCAGCACCACGGTCTCGCTCTGTTTGCCGAACTTCACCAGGTGCAGGTGGTATCCGGCCCCCATCGGGGTGGGCACCACGAGAGCCCTGGCAAACCCGCCTTGGTCAAACGTCCACTTGGCCTGTAGCTCTTCCATAAATCACGACGACATTTTGATGAATCAAATTTAGAATATGATGATGCCCCTCACAGGGGCATCAGGTCAAGAGCACCCAGCTCCATGGATAACTGCTGCCGCCCACAGGGGACAAGCCCCTGCTGGACGGACGGACGCAGTTACCCACCTCGCCAAGATCCTCTCTCGATTGAAAATCTAGGTCCTAAAGACAGCGGCCGATAGCCGCGAAAAAGCCGTCGCTGCGCGCCCCCATCTGCCGGGCTCTCCTATCTTTCCGCTGCGCTTCAAGATAGGAGAGCCCTCCTGCTTGGCTACGTCAAAAATGGCGTAGTTACACAAGATGGATCACCATGCACTGGACTATCGAGACCGCTTGCGGCGGCTCCCTCTCACGCGCTCCAGAGACACATCCCGTCCTGCTGCACCAACCTTTAGTCCCCGCCTGTTGGCCGGACTGCCGCGCCGTTTTTAGAGAGCTGGCCGTGGACGGAACCCGTTACGCTCTGGGTGGTTGGCGCCCCAACGGTTGCGAGCCGTGGGAGGCTGTGATGCGCGATCGCACGCTGGGCAGTATGTGAGATTTCCCCGTTCTGCCCGACCAACCACACCCTAACACGGCAACAAACTCATGCTTCCAATCCGTGCGGGTACGACAAAGCGCCAAAGGTGGTGGCCTTCGGTAACGGTCTTAGAGAGGGAATTAGCTTGAAAAAGACGGCATGGAGCCGCTAAACTTATTGGGACTTTAGGTAGCTGCTTCCCTCTTCGGAGCCGTTACCAGGTACAAAGAGCTCTAACTCGGAGTACCTTCGAATAAACCACCTTGCCGGGTGGTTTTTTCGTTTCTGGCGAGCAGGTTACGCTGGATCCTTCAGGATCGTCAATTCATCTGAATTCTTTGTAAATAAAAAAGGGCGCTGGTTTACCGTAACGCCCCTTCTGCGCGGTACAAACACCTTCAAACACCATCCAGCAGGAAATCTATCGCGTCCTTGACGAGCTGACGAGACTCCTGAACTTCGGTCACTTCCTCCCCTAACTGCGCCAGCCGCACCGCAGCCATTTCGTGGGTCAACACCAGATACTTGCCACCCTCGACGGTGATCACCGGGTTAAGCCGCTGTGCAGGCCGTCCAGTGAAGTCCGCCAGCGGGACCAAGGGGATCACCATCCGGGTGTGCAGTTCGCCGATGATGTCGCTCTGCACATTCAGTAAATAGGGATAGACACGGGCATTGCCCTTGTTGCGGTAGATCGTGAACTGCATCAGAACGTCCTGTGATCGTCAGAAAACAGGCCGCGCTCTTCGACCATCCGGTTAAGTGTTTGTATTGCGTCTCTGTTCTCACGCTTCCAGCGGTCGGCCTCTGAGCCGCTGATCTCATGCTGTAGCGCGGTGGCAAGGGTGGCTGACAGGTTGATCCCTGCTGCCCTGGCTCTTTCCAGCAGGCTGGGCTCCAGCGTGACGCTGACCGTTCTCTTGCTGCGCATAGCTGCTGCGACCATGATGACCTCCAATAAGGTGACACGTGTAATAGCACGTGCTTGATAGTATCACGCTCCTGCAACGAGGGCGACTAGCGTAGTCTGTCGCCTTCGTTGCAGGAGCCGCCAGCAGGCGCAGAAGGCCGCCGGTTTACCGTAACGCCCCTTCTGCGCGGTGACAGACCGGGATACACCTCAGCACCAAACCAGTACCAGTTACAGCCACCACTGGCCGTTCCGTAATCACCGAATGCTTTGATTTTTATATAAAAAAAAGGATAGAGTTGGATGATCCACAATCACCCATCTCTATAACAATAAGGATAATAAAATCAATGCATTACAAGACAACGGCAGTGCTGATTACTCTCGCCTTGGGTGGTTGCGTCTCTACGAGCAACGTTCTTGAGGTTGGTAAAGACACATATTCGGTATCAGCCACTGCGGATGGATTCCGTGATGCAGCATCCGCCCGCCAAAGTGCATTCAACTCAGGGGCGGAAAAGTGTAATAGCCTTGGTAAAAAATTCATGTTTTTGAATGAAAACACTGCAAAAACCAGAATGGATATAGACACTACGGTAACCATTTACTTCCGTTGTTTAAATGAAAATGACAGCGAATATACTCGCCCAGGGATAGAGAAAAGCCCTGACTTGGTCATTGAGGAAAGATAGAAATTGTTAGGACCCAGCCATGAATAATCAGATCTATTGGGGCCAAACCGTAGGGGCTGCGATAGTCAGCGTCGTGATGTTCTTTCTGCTCCTTTACATCGCAGCCCCCATCATTGAGTCGCTATTAAATCTTTACGGTTTAATCTTCGTTCCTGAACGTTACGGAGGCGGAAGCGAAGTAGATAACCCTGGCTTCCTTACTCTTGCATTCAGAGCCATCGTGGCTTCTAGCCTCGCGGCAGTCGGCGCTTTCATGGCCAGCTTCAAACTATTCTCAAGTGCCCACGCAAAAACCGTCGCTGCTGTCTTTGGCTTGATCGTCGTTGCTTGGTGTGGGCTATTTGTTGTTGCTGGATTGTCATCTAGTGCGGTGCTAATGCCATTGCTAATAGTTGTTCTCGGGGTTTGGGGAGCAATGGAACCAAAAACCAACGTAAGCTCTGAATCCCACCGTAAAGGGGCTTTCCGATCTCCA
>NZ_JAPDBT010000049.1:0-3713 GCF_027705405.1 Aeromonas sp. QDB34
GGGCGCCTGGGAAGAAGACACCGAAAAGCGTTGGTAGGGCTTACGTTGGTTTTTGGTTCCATTGCTCCCCAAACCCCGTTTCCGCAAAGGAGCAAGTGCATCGCGAACGAATGCCGAAACACATGTGGCGTCAGCGGCACGACCAGGTGAACCCCCCTCCCCCGTAATCCCCCCTCTGCCTCTTTCAGCCAGTTCCTCACCGTCTGATCGGTCACTGTCCAGATCGGGGCCGACTTGGCCAGCTTGAACGTGCTCAGGTACTCGCGGGCCAGCTGGGCATAGGCCGGATCCAGCAGCGGCACCAGCCGCTTGAGCTCGGTTCCCGCCCGGGGCCGCCCCTTGCCCCGGTTACGCTGCTTGAGGGTGCGCAGTACCACGAACGGCCTCCCCCCATCGAGCTCGAAGCTGGCAGGGGTCAGCGCCAAGGCTTCATTGATGCGGGCACCGGTGTTCCAGAGGGTGGCCACCAAAAAGCGGCGCTGCAGATCCGGCAGCATGGCCAGCACCGCGCCCACCTCATGCGCCAGCAAGTACCTGGGCGCGTCCGTGTGGGCGATGGCGAGGTTACGCAGTGCCGTGGCCACCCGCCACTGTTCAGGGCTGCCAGCGGGGCGCACCAGCGGGCCGCCGCCCTGGTGCAGGGTGGCCAGGGTGTGGCCATGGCCAAGAGCCAGTGGGGTGATCTGCATCGGGATCCTCGTCGTGCGGGTGAGTGGGTGATCGGCAGGATGCCAGATCCTGGTGGCCGCTGTCAGGGCCAATAAATCCGCGCCGGTGCTGCTCGGTTTTTGGAGTTTTATCGTTATGGGCAAAAAGTCAAAGCGGGGGCGCGGGCCTGGACAGGTAGCGGGCGGGGGAGATCCTTGCGGGATCCACTACATCTAGTGGCACAGGCCAGCTGCAGCGGCACAAGATGTTGGGGTGCGGGGGGGGCTGGCGGGGATTTGGGAGTCTAGGCCAACGGCCAAAGCCAAGGGCAAAAGGACGCTGCCGCGCTGCGCTTGCCTGCTGGCGGGTGCGCGACGGCGAACCGATGCCGTCGCTTACCGCCCAGCGCTGATCCCGGTTGCAGCACTGCAACGGACAGACGGTGACTTGTCCGGGTGTCCCCTCGGTTGGTCGGATTACCCGTGCATGGCACAATGGTATTATTGAGTCTGCCAGAGGGGGCACGATGACGCCGGAGAGAATGAGGCAGTACGGCAAAGGACTGGGGTTGTGGCAAGACAAGCGGCTGGCGAGCGCCGACCCCATCTCTTATCTGCGCAAAGACCACCCGATCAGTGTGACGCCCGTGGCGCAGGCCCAAGGCTTCTGGCTTGACTCGACTGACGACTGCACCAAGCCATACAACCCGCTGGCCAATGGTGTGTTCCTGTGGACGGAGATTATCGGCGCGGGTCACGCCTTTGTGTCGGTGCACCAGGACAACAACTCCTATGTCTACACCTACGGGCGATTTGGCCGCACGGTCGGATCCCTAGGGGCTGTTGGCGATGGGGTGTTGAATTTCTTCCAGTTCGGGGATGCGCGAACCTACTACCAGACCGCCTTGTACGGCGTGAACGCCAAGGCATTTCGTATTGACGACGCCGATCCGGCGATCACCCGCGCCTACTTCGAGCGCCTGTGGCGAAATGGTGCGCCGGTGAGCCCCACCCCTACCATGGGGGACATGACCCGGCGCGGCGGCCACACCATCGATCTGTACGATGTGACTGGGAAGAACTGCACGACCCACGCCACCGATGGCCTGAAAATGGCGGGATCCAGTGTGTTCAAGGGCGGCTATACCACCCATTCCCAGATGCGGGTTGAGTCGGAAGAGGATTTTGCCGTACCGTTGTCGCTGCAGCGTTACCTGATGCAGAAAAGCGCCGAGCCCTCGATGCAGGTTGTCGATATGACCAACGAGTTTCGGCGGCAATACCCGAATACCGATGGGGTGATGCCCGCGAACGAGGATAACCCAAACACCCGTACATACCGGGCCATGGCCGAGGCCGCGTCTGCCATTGGCACCGTCTCGCCGTATTCAGGCGGCTCGGTGGGTGGGCTACTAGGTGGAGAGAGTCATGTTAGCAATTAAGACCAAAACCGTGTTGCGGTGGGCCGGTATCTCGCTGGTCTCGCTGGGCTATTACCTCTGGCTGGGGGTGGCTTCTACCAGCTTCGGGCACATTGCGGAGAAGGAGAGTGTCGTCGGCTCTGGCCCCGTGTCACTGGAGTATCACCGCGCCATGATTGACGCGGTGATGCAAGCCACCGGCGTGGTGTTTGACGCGGCAGGACTGGGCTTCCTGGTATGCGTCCCACTGATCCTTCTCATCTTCCACAAGGTCAGGTGACCGGCTCTTTTGTCTCCGGTGAGCACCCGCCTTGCATTCACACATTGCCCCGCCTTGCGGGGCTTTTGCTTTCTGGGCCAACGGCCAAAGCGGCGAGCAAAACCGGCCAGCGAGGGCGGGCGGGGTCCTGCCTGCTTGCAGGCCCGCAACTGGCACGGCCAAACCGGGTACAATGGGGGCTCCCATTTTGCCCTGGAACGCATCGATGCCCGCCCTTATCCCTGAACTGATCGCCCTTGCCAGCGATCCCGCCGTCAAGACCGCCGATCTGCTGCGTAAGGCCCTGGTGGCCGCCCGCCTGCTCAGGCAGCCCGAATGGGCCGCTTGGATCAATCATGAGCTGCAGGGATACCCTGATGGCGTTGAGCTACCGGCCTACCGGTTGCTACGTGGTGAGCTGAAAGCCTACAACCCAGCGAGGGGATTGATCCCGCTTCGTACTCCGTCAGCTGAGATGACAGAGTGGCTATCAACATGTCGGTTTGTCTGGTCCGTAACTGAGCTTGAAGAGTTGGCCGCCGACGAACTCGGGGCGAGGTACTTTCTTCCAGCTGAATTGGCGGACTCTATAAGAAGAGCGCAACGACTACCGATGACACCAGAGGTAGCTGTGGAGGCCTGCAAAGTTCGTGGGCTGTTGGGGGCGGTACGCGACAAAGTGCTGATCTGGGCGCTCGATCTGACAGACGCGGGGATACAGGGGGAAGGGATGACGTTTACGCCCAAGGAGCAGCAGCAAGCCCAGCAGCTGGCGCCGGTGAACATTCACATCCAGGGGAATGCTACCGGCTTTCAGTTCATGCAGAACTCGCCCGGGGGCCAGCAACAGCAGACGGTGACCGGTGAGCAGAAGGCCGATGCCCTGGCGGCCTTGCTGCCCTGGCTGGCTCAGGTGATCGAGAATGGACAGCTGCAGCGGGAGGTTTGTGACGAACTGCAGAGCCAGCATGCCGCTCTGCAGGCACTCGCCCGCGCTCAGGCGCCGAGCTGGCCGCTGATCGGGGCGCTAGCCAACAGTGTGCGGGCGATCCTGGAAGGCGCTGGCGGCGAGGTGCTGGCGGCGCAGGCGCTGGGGTGGCTAGGCACCTTGACTGGTAGCTGATAGGTATCAGGGAGGTGGATTGGCGGGGCTGCTGCCCCGCTTTGCATTCTTGGTCAACGGCCAAAGCCCGCCCCCAATCCGATCCCATCGAGGGGCCGGGATCCTCACCGATTGCAGCGCTGCAATTCACCCGACCGCCCCCCCGCGCCCAGGCCCGCCCTGCTCCCTGTTCTGATCGCCCAGGTCGGGGAGCCCGCAGAATTCGGAAAAAATCGTACGCTAAGGTTTTCCGGGCATCCGTAAGGGCCGAAACTTCCCGTCTT
>NZ_JAPDBT010000050.1:0-3698 GCF_027705405.1 Aeromonas sp. QDB34
GGGGAGCCCGCAGAATTCGGAAAAAATCGTACGCTAAGGTTTTCCGGGCATCCGTAAGGGCCGAAACTTCCCGTCTTCCAGTCTGCGGCTCTGCCGCCAGACGTAATCGCCGGTTAGGTTGATGTGCTCCCAGCCCAGCGGCGACAGGAATTGCAGCAGCTCGCCGTCCACCGGCTTGCCGGCCTCGACCAACCCCTGGGTGGCGCGTTCCAGGTACACCGTGTTCCACAGCACGATAGCCGCCGTCACCAGGTTGAGGCCGCTGGCCCGGTAGCGCTGCTGCTCGAAGCTCCGATCCCTGATTTCCCCAAGGCGGTTGAAGAACACCGCCCTGGCCAGCGAGTTGCGCGCCTCACCTTTGTTCAGGCCGGCATGCACGCGGCGGCGCAGTTCAACACTTTGCAGCCAGTCCAGGATGAACAGCGTGCGCTCGATCCGGCCCAGCTCGCGCAGGGCCACGGCCAGTCCGTTCTGGCGCGGGTAGCTGCCGAGCTTGCGCAGCATCAGCGAGGCGGTGACGGTGCCCTGCTTGATCGAGCTGGCCAGGCGCAGGATGTCGTCCCAGTGGGCACGCACGTGCTTGATGTTCAGGGTGCCGCCGATCAGCGGGCGCAACGTCGGGTAGGCTTGCACGCCCTGCGGCACGTACAGCTTGGTTTCGCCGAGGTCGCGGATGCGCGGCGCGAAGCGGAAGCCTAGCAGGTGCATCAGGGCAAAGACGTGATCGGTGAAGCCGGCCGTGTCGGTGTAGTGCTCCTCGATCCGCAGGTCGGACTCGTGGTACAGCAGGCCGTCGAGCACATAGGTGGAATCGCGGACGCCGACATTCACCACGCGGGTGCTGAACGGCGCGTACTGGTCGGAGATATGGGTATAGAACAGCCGTCCCGGCTCGCTACCGTACTTCGGGTTGACGTGCCCGGTGCTCTCGCCCCGGCCACCCGCGCGGAAGCGCTGGCCATCGGAGGATGAGGTCGTGCCGTCGCCCCAGTGGGCGGCAAAGGCGTGGCGATACTGGTGGTTGACCAGCTCGGCCAAGGCCGCCGAATAGGTTTCGTCGCGGATGTGCCAGGCTTGCAGCCAGGACAGCTTGGCGTAGGTCAGGCCGGGGCTCGACTCGGCCATCTTGGTCAGCCCGAGGTTGATCGCATCACCGAGGATTGCGGACAGCAGCAACGTCCTGTCTTTGGCCTCGGCCCCGTCCTTCAAGTGGGTGAAGTGGCGGCTGAAGCCCGTCCAGTCGTCCACGTCCATCAGCAGTTCGGTGATCTTGATGCGCGGCAGTAACTGGCTGGTTTGGTCGATCAGCGCCTGCGCCCGATCCGGCACCGCCGCATCCAGCGGGGTGATTTTCAGCCCTGACTCGGTGAGGATGGCATCGGGCAGCTCGTTGTCCTTGGCCAGGCGGGTGACGGTGGCCAACTGCTCGTCCAGCAGCTGCAAACGCTCTTCCAGGTACTGGTCGCTGTTCGGGTTGATCGCCAGGGGCAGGGCCTGCTCGCGCTTGAGTGCGGCGAACTTCTCGGCCGGCAGCAGGTAGTCGTCGAAGTCGCGGAACTGCCGCGAGCCCTTGACCCAGATGTCGCCGGAGCGCAGGGCGTTCTTCAGCTCGGACAGGGCGCAGATTTCGTAGAATTTCCGGTCGAGGCCTTCCGGGGTGATCACCAGCGGCTTCCAGCGCGGCTTGATGAAGGCCGTGGGTGCATCGGCCGGCACCTTGCGCAGGTTGTCGGCGTTCATCTCACGCAGGGTCTGCACGGCTGCCAGCACGCCTTGCGCGGCCGGCGCGGCGCGCAGTTCCAGCACCTCCAGCAAGGCCGGCGTGTAACGGCGCAGGGTGGCGAAGTTCTCGCCGACCAGGTGCAGGTGGTCGAAGCCTTCCGGCCGGGCCAGCAGCTCGGCCTCGCTGACGCTCTCGGTGAACTCGTCCCAGGGAATCACCGCCTCGATGGCGGCATAGGGGTCGCTGCCGCTTTCCTTCGCTTCCAGCAGCGCCTGGCCGATCCTGGAGTACAGGCGCACCTTGTCGTTGATCGCCTTGCCCTGCTTCTGGAACTGCTGCTGATGCTTGTGCTTCGCGCCGCTGAACAGCTTGACCAGGATGCGGTCATGCAGATCGACCAGCTCATCGATCACGGTCGCGGTGCTCTCCAGCACCACGGCGGCCAGGGTCGCGTAGCGGCGCTGCGGCTCGAACTTACCGAGGTCTTTGGGCGTCATCTGCCCACCCTCGCGGGCCAGCTTGAGCAGGCGGTTCTGGTGGATGTGCCGGCCCAGGCCTTCGGGCAAGTCCACCAACTGAAATGTCTTCAGCCGCTCGATGTGTTCCAGCATGTGCCGAGAGTTGGGTTTCAGCGGTGCCTGGCGCAGCCAGGTCAACCAGGTGATGCTGCTGCCGGCCTTGAGCTTCAACAGCTCGTCCAGCTTGGCCCGATGCGAGTCCGTGAGTGGTTCGACCAGGGCGCGGTAGACCCGCCGATTGGCTCGCGCAATGGCTTCCGAGCAGGCCCGGTCAATCACGCTCAGCGCCGGCAGGATGCGTCGTTTCTGCCGTAGGCTCTCCAGGGCCTGACCGGCCAGCAGCAAGCCTTTGTCGGTCTGCTGGGCCAGCTCGGTTAGCTCGCGCACCAGGGCGCGGAAGTCGGACAGGCCGAACGGGGCCAGTTGCAGGTAGGTGCGCAGTTCCTGGGCATGCTCGCGACGGGTCACGTCGCGCTCGCCGTACTTTGCCCAGCTCGCCGGCTCGGCCTGGACTTGCTTCGCCACCCACAGGATGACCGGCTCGGGCAGCTCGCTGTCTGTTCCCAGCGCGTAACCGGGGTAGCGCAGCAGGCAGAGCTGCACGGCGAAGCCGAGGCGGTTGGCGTCGCCGCGTCGCTGGCGGATCAGCGACAGGTCGGAGTCGTTGAAGGTGTAGTAGCGGATCAGGTCATCCTGGCTTTCCGGCAGCGCAAGCAGGGTGTCCCGCTCCGTGGCCGAGAGGATCAAGCGACGCGGCATGTGTCAGTCGTCCGTGCGGAGGTACTGGTAGAGGGTTTCCCGGCTGATGTTGAACTCGCGGGCAAGCTGCGCCTTGGGCTCGCCGGCCGTCGCTCGCTGCCGCAGGGTAGCAGCCTGCTCATCGGACAGGGCTTTCTTGCGGCCCCGGTACGCGCCACGCTGCTTGGCCAAGGCGATGCCCTCACGCTGCCGCTCGCGGATCAGGGCGCGCTCGAACTCAGCGAAGGCCCCCATCACCGACAGCATCAGGTTGGCCATCGGCGAGTCCTCGCCAGTGAACACCAGGCCCTCCTTCAGGAACTCGATGCGCACGCCGCGCTGAGTCAGCTTCTGTACCAAGCGACGCAGGTCATCGAGGTTGCGGGCCAGCCGATCCATGCTGTGCACCACCACTGTATCGCCTTCGCGGACGAAGCTCAGCAGCGCTTCGAGCTGGGGGCGCTGGGTGTCCTTGCCCGATGCCTTGTCGGTGAACACCTTGCTCACCTGGGTTTGTTCCAGCTGGCGTTCCGGGTTCTGGTCAAAGCTGCTGACCCGGACGTAGCCGATGCGGTGCCCCTGCACGATGTCTCCTTGGTTGAAGGCGGCTTAAGTGCACTTTCTGTTCCGTTGTGCCTCAAAGCCCATTTCTGTCAGGCTGAAATCTATAACCTTCGCGGGCATGTGTCAAAAAATGGGAAAGCAGACTCTATTCTGAC
>NZ_JAPDBT010000051.1:0-3669 GCF_027705405.1 Aeromonas sp. QDB34
GCCCCTGGGACGCTTAACAATGTCCATAGATAGAACTCAATAGCTTAGGCGTCCGCACTATACAACTTACTCTTATCGATGGAGTAGACCTCCAGCTCGGGGGCCATGGTCTCCAACGTGCTCATCACCCTGCCAGACATATCTCCATAGAGTGCGTAGTTGGAGCTGAATGCCACACCGCCATGCGCCTCGAACTGCTCGCGGATCTTGAAGTAGGGCCCGGCCATCTTGATACCCAGCGCCTTGGCTTCGGGGCTGCGCGACACCACGCATCCATCGTTGTTGGAGAGCACCACGATCGGGCGGCCACGCAGCTCAGGGCGAAACAGCCGCTCACAGCTGGCGTAGAAGTTGTTTACATCAACGAGCGCTATAGCCATCACGCTGCCTCAGATTGCCAATCACATGGGTGACCACTCCGAACAACTCCAGGGAGAGACTCATACAAGGGTCGATAGGCGCGAACGCCGGATTGGCTGGCAACAGCCGCAACCTCGGCTTGAGCTGCAAGGTCTTTACCGTGAAGCCGCCATCGAGTAGTGCAATCACCACATCACCATGGCGCGGGGTGAGGCTCTTATCGACCACCAGCAAGTCACCGGGAAAGATGCCGACCCCGGTCATGCTCTCCCCCTCGGCACGCAGATAGAAGGTTGCTGCAGGGTGCGCCACGCAGTGGGTGTTAAGGTCCAACTTCCCTTCCAGATAGTCGCTGGCTGGGCTGGGAAAGCCGCAAGAGGCGCGGTGCAAGAACAACGGGATGGTCACCTCGGCGGGTGATTGGTCTGGGGTTAACAGCTTCATGGCAAAACACCTGTATTTATATACAGCCATTATAGCGCGCCACCTTTGAACCAGCGCAAGTCCCGCATGCCAGTGATGGCGTACCATGGCGCCAAAAAATAACAAAGAGGTCAGTATGAGTCACAATCTGTGTGCCCTACCGAAAGAGCAGCAAGAACGGGTCGAGGTCGAGAAGGCCGCCGCATATGCGGTATGGAAGGAGCGCAACGGTCACTTGGCCAGCGCAGAAAGCGATGCGAACCAACATCAAGGTGAACTGGGTCGCTACTTCCTTGAAAAGGTCGCCTACTTCAAGTCTCGCTGACCTATCAACACGTTCATCGGTGGCTATGCAGGTCACTAGCAACAAACCGCATTCCAGACAACTTAACGAGGTAAGTATTGTGACGGCATTGGTAGTCAACTTGGTAGAGACCTACTCCAGCCGAGGTGCTTACAAGGGCGCCATTAGCGCTTGGCGGGTTTCAAGTGATATGGCCAACAAAATCTCCACCGTCATTGGGGTTTACAAGTCTCAAGTCGTGGTTGTCATCGAAGGCTGCCAGCTGAAACTCTCGACACCTGATGTCAATGAACTACACGATGACGGGTGTGATGGTCGTTACTTCGTGGTCGGTGGAGACGTTTACGAAGACACCAAAGCTTGGCTAAAGCCGCATCCGTGGTTATTCAAGTCACTGGCCAGCGTACAAGGCCCACGCTACCTGAGCCTCGAAGAGGCCAACCAGATACCTTCAGGCAGCGTCATACTGAAGTAAGCCATATCTACACATCTTGATAGATAAGGTAAGGGAGGCTCGCGCCTCCCCCACTCAACACCACACCTCACACAAACTCTCAGCCTGTGCCAGCACCAACTGGGCAGCTTCTTCCTGCTGGTCTGGCGGGTACTTGTACTTGCGCAGGATACGCTTGACCAACAGACGTAACCGGGCCCTGACGCTCTCTCGGCTACTCCAGTCAACGGTCACGCTACGGCGCAGGCTGGCAGTCAGCTCGTGAGCTATCTTGGCCAGTATCTCGTCACCCAGCTCACGCACCGACGCCTCATTGTTGGCAAGGGCATCATAGAAGGCGAGCTCGTCATCGTTGAGGCCCAAGGCCTGCCCCCGCTTGCTCACAGCGGCAAACTTCTTGGCCATGTCGATCAGCTCCTCGATGACCTGCGCGGTCTCGATGGAGCGGTTCTGATAGCGCTGGATGACCTTGGTCAGCATCTCCGAGAACTTCTTTTCCTGGGAGAGGTTGGTAGCAAACTTCGCCTTGATCTCCCCCTCCAGCAACCGCTCGAGCAGCTCCACGGCGAGATTGCGCTCCGGCAGGTTGCGTACCTCGGCCAGAAACTCATCATCGAGCAGACCGATGTTGGGCTTGTCGAGGCCGACCGCTTCAAACACATCGACCACATCGCCCGATACCACGGCATTGCCGATGATCTGGCGAATAGCCAGGTCGCGCTCTTCGTCAGTCTTCTTCTTCCGGGTGACCTCTTTCTTGGTCAGCATCACCTTGACCGCTTGCAAGAAGGCCACTTCCTCTCGTACCGCCTTGGCTTCATCAAGGGTGCAACAGAGGGTGAATGCCTTGCTCATCGCCAGCGCGTTGTCAGCAAAGCGCTTCTTGCCATCTTCAAGACCAAGGATGAAGTCAGCAGCCCTTGCCAGCAGCTTGTGTCCACCCGTGAGGTAGTCGCTGTAATCGAAGCCATGCAACATGGAGCGCAGTACATCCAGCTTCTCCTCCAACACCGCGTAGGCCTCACGGGCATCGACCGTAGGGCGACCACGACCACGGCTGGCGGTGTACTCCTTGATAGCGCTCTTGAGTTCGTTGGCGATACCAATGTAATCGACCACCAACCCACCTTGTTTGTCCTTGAACACCCGGTTTACCCGCGCAATGGCCTGCATCAGGTTGTGGCCCTTCATCGGCTTGTCCACATAAAGGGTATGTACGCAGGGCGCGTCGAAGCCGGTAAGCCACATGTCTCGCACGATGACCAACTTGAGCGGGTCACTCGGGTCTTTGAACCGCTTCTCCAGCCGTTTCTTCACTTGGGTGGCATGGATGTGGGGCCGCAGCAATGCCTTGTCAGAAGCGCTGCCGGTCATCACGATCTTGATGGCCCCCTTGTCGGGGTCCGTGTCATGCCAGTCGGGGCGCAGGGCCACGATGGCATCATACAAGTGCACGCAAATCTCGCGGCTCATGGCGACCACCATGGCCTTGCCATGCTGCGCCTGATTGCGCTCTTCGAAGTGGGCCACCAGATCGGCGGCAACCCGCTCAATTCTTGGCTTGCTGCCAACCACCTTCTCCAAGGCTGCCCACCGTGACTTAAGCTTGGCCTGCTCGCTCTCTTCCTCATCCTCGGCCAGCTCATCCACTTCGTCGTCGATGTGGGGAAGCTCTTCGTTATTAAGTGACAACTTGGCCAAGCGTGACTCGTAGTAGATGGCAACCGTGGCACCATCGTCCTTGGCCTGCTGCATGTCGTAGACGTGGATGTAGTCGCCAAAGACGGCGCGAGTGTCGCGGTCTTCCGCTGATACGGGCGTACCGGTAAAGGCCACGAACGTCGCGTTGGGCAGCGCGTCGCGCAAGTGCTGGGCATACCCGACCTGATAGCGCGCAGCCCCTTCTGCAACCTTGCCTGGCGCTTTGAGCGAGGCGCTGAAACCGTACTGGGTTCGATGTGCTTCATCCGCGATGACCACGATGTTGGCGCGGTCGCTGAGCACAGGGAACGTGTCCTCATCCTCGCCGGGCATGAACTTCTGGATGGTCGTGCATATTCCGGCCGATCATGAACACCAATTCCGATTCAACGTGAACACCATTTCCGGACCAATGTGAACGCTCATT
>NZ_JAPDBT010000052.1:0-3035 GCF_027705405.1 Aeromonas sp. QDB34
AGGCAGCCTGTCAAGGTATTCGAAGAGTACCGTCAGGCGGCATAGGCGAGTGTCGCACTTCGAAGTTGAATTCGCGACCTGCCTCTCTCCTTTCGGAGAAAGGCAGGTATTGGGGGCCGGTGGCTGCAGATTTTATTTAGAAGAGCGACAGCGATATGTTTGAAAAAATTCTTGTGGTGTGTGTGGGCAATATTTGCCGCTCCCCAACCGGTGAACGATTGCTTCGCGAGCGTTTGCCCGGCCGTAAGGTGAGTTCTGCCGGGGTCAGTGCCTTGGTTGACAAGCCGGCCGACAAGGTCGCGAGCGAGGTGGCACAGCAGCATGGGCTCTCTCTTGATGGGCACTCGGCGCGCCAGCTGACCCGCGAGCTCTGTCAGGATGCCGATCTGATCCTGGTGATGGAGAAAGGGCATATCTCTGCCGTGACGGCTATTGATCCGGGAGCCCGTGGCAAAACCATGTTGTTTGGCCACTGGCAGGGTGAGAGCGAAGTGCCCGATCCCTATCGTCTGAGCCGGGAAGCTTACGAACATGTTTACCAGCTATTGGTGCGTAGCGCCGATGGTTGGGCAAAAAAACTGTAACGACACCCACCATCACTGATTGTGTGCATGTGGTATCTGACAATAAAAATGGATTGTGTTGAATGACGACTTCTTCTGTTTCATCCCGGCAGAGCAGTGCTGCGGTGGAGAATGACGAGATCGATCTGGGACGCCTGTTGGGCTATCTGATCGATGGGCGTTGGTGGATTGTAACGATCACCGCGCTGTTTATGGTGCTTGGTGTTGCGTATGCCCTGCTGGCGACCCCTGTTTTCAAGGCAAACGCCTTGCTGCAGGTGGAGAAAAAAGCCAGTGGTGCTGCACTGCTCGGGGATATGGCCGATGTATTGGGCGGTGAACAACCTGATACTGCCGCCGAGATTGAGTTGCTGACTTCTCGTATGGTGCTAGGCCGTACGGTACAAGAACTTCATCTCGATACCGTGGTAACCCCTGATTTCTTCCCGCTGATTGGCCGTGGCCTGTCACGACTGATGGGCAACCCCTATCCCAAGATGGCAGTGAGCCGCTTTGAAGTGGCGCCTGAATTGTTGGGGATACCGCTGACGTTGACGATGAACGAAGAGAAGCGCTTTACCCTCGAGGTTGAGGGGCGGGTGCTAGAAGGGCGGGTCGGCGAGCTGCTTGAGAAAGATGATGTCACCTTGCTGTTGTCCGATGTGGCTGCCGATGAGGGACAGACCTTCACGCTGGTCAAACAACCGGCGCTGGATGTGATCGCGGAGTTGCAACGTGATCTTCAGGTCAGCGAAAAGGGCAAAAATACCGGGATCATTTCCCTGGCGCTGGAGGGGGAAGACAAGGGGCGCATTCGTGCCGTACTTGACAACATCAGCCAGAACTATCTGCAACAGAATGTGGTGCGCAAGACCGAAGAGGCCCAGAAGAGCCTGGATTTTTTGCAAACCCATCTGCCTCAGGTCAAAGAGGATCTGAATCGTTCTGAAGAGCAATTGAATCTGTATCGTCAGCAGAATGAGTCGGTCGATCTGTCGCTGGAAGCCAAGGCCGCACTGGATACCATGGTAGGCCTCGAGAAGCAGCTCAATGAGTTGACTTTCCGGGAGGCTGAGTTGCAGCAGCTCTATACTCGCCAGCACCCCGCTTACATCGCTCTGATGGAAAAGCGCCAGACCTTGATGAATACCAAAAATGCGATCAACAAGTCGATCAAGCGTCTGCCAAAAACCCAGCAGGAGATTTTACGTCTGACCCGTGATGTGCAGGTCGGTCAGGAAATCTTCGTCCAGCTGCTCAACAAGCAGCAGGAGCTCAACATCATGAAGGCGGGCACCATAGGTAACGTCCGTATCATCGATGATGCCGCCGTTGAGACGAAAGCGGTCAAGCCGAAGAAACCGCTGATCGTCGTGCTGGCTACGCTGTTGGGGGGAATGCTATCGGTTGGCTTGATCTTGGTGCGTGCAGCCTTCCACCGTGGCGTGGAAAGTCCGGAGCAGCTGGAAGAGATGGGGCTTTCTGTTTATGCCACTATTCCCTATTCCAGCGAGCAGGCCACGATCGAGCAGCAACAGAAAAAACGTCGTCATGCCATGCCGCTGAATGAAGCGCTATTGGCCGCACGTAACCCTGCTGACTTGGCTATGGAGTCGCTGCGTAGCCTGCGCACCAGCTTGCACTTCGGCATGATGGAGGCGAAAAACAATATTGTCATGATTTCCGGCCCTGGTCCTGGCCTGGGAAAAACCTTCGTTTCCACCAACTTTGCCGCCACCCTTGCCATGGGAGGCAAAAAGGTGCTGGTTATTGATGCGGATTTGCGCAAAGGCTATATGCAGAAGGTGATGGGCCAGGAGATGGGGACTGGCTTGAGCTCCTATCTGGCGGGTCAGACCGATTTGACGCAAGTGGTGAGTCAGACCGGGTTTGACGGCCTTGATTTTGTCTGCCGTGGCGCTGTACCACCCAATCCTTCAGAACTGCTGATGCATCCGCGTTTCAAGGCTCTGCTGGATTGGGCGAGCGAGCACTACGATTTTGTCATCGTTGACTCCCCTCCCATCCTGGCGGTCACCGATGCCGCTATTGTTGGCCAGCATGTCGGGGCATCTTTGCTGGTTGCCCGCTTCGCCAAGACGGCGGTCAAAGAGGTGGAAGTCGCTATTCGTCGTTTTGAACAAAATGGTGTCTCGATCAAGGGTATATTGCTCAATGCCGTCGAGAAGAAAGCGAGCAGTTACTATGGGAATTATGGGTATTATCAATACAGTTATGGCGACAAGACGAAAGCCTGACTTTTCCTGGAGCACTTCAGGGTCTTAAGAGACATTACACAGTAATCGTGGTTTAATTGATGTTTCGTTTGGGTAATACTAAGGATCACTGGGAGAAATTAGCATCTCAGTGATAGGGTTTAGATGTATCAACAAAAACGGCGTTTTTCAAGATAGTTGTCGCGTAAACCTGTTTTAAACTGCCTGTTTTTGCTCTGGTTCGGACCTATCAGGA
>NZ_JAPDBT010000053.1:0-2619 GCF_027705405.1 Aeromonas sp. QDB34
GGCGATAAAATCAGATCACAAACGAAGCCTTTTTTATATCTATTTCAATTGGTTGCCGCTAAAGATCCTGTACATGAGTGAGGGTTATGGTGGCTATATGCTGGATATTGCTATTCAGATGACAGCCATATGGGGAAGATTACAGGCGCCTGAAATAACAGCAGAGTATGGAGTGACTACCACGGCTGGAGGTTGGCACGGGCTGATCCCCTCTCCCTTTGGGAGAGGGTTAGGGTGAGGGGAGCTGGCTGACCGGGTGTAGCAACCAGGCGGCATTACACCGCTGAATCTTCAGTTATTGAAATTCCACGCGATCGGCAGTTCGACGTCGAAGATAAGTGCATCCCCGTCGAGGCGAAAGGCCAGGCTGGTCTGGTGCTGGTCGTATTCGTTGATAATCAGGCAGCTCTCGGCGAAGTTGGACTCGTAGTTGATATGGGCCACTCCTTCACGGCCGTCAGCGAGTTCGATGCTGAGCACCCGCAGCGGGTTCTCCTGACTGAGGTTGACCCGGGTGTCCCCCACGTCCACCAGCCGTTCCAGCAGAGGGAAGAAATCTTGTCTGTGGGTCGTTATGGCCTGGGTGATGGCCTGCTCCAGCTCAGCCTGGGTGGCGAAGGGGCCGCCGAGTGGGTAGCGGGTCTGGATCCTTTCCTGAGTCATTGCGTTTCCTCCTGAACTGAGATGTGGCAACAGTTTGGCCGCTGCAGTGACCTGTCATGTACAGGATCTTTAGCTACAACCAATTGAAATAGATAGAAAAAAGGCTTCGTTTGTGATCTGATTTAATCGCAAAAAAAAACCGACACGCCCGAAGCCATGACTATTATCAATGCAACCCAGTACCTCAAGCAACTTCTTAGCTCTTCTGAACTCAACCGGATCGGTAAATTTACCGGTTTTTGTCAGCGACTCCGGGATATCCAGCCTGCGAGACTACTCCCGGCTCTGCTCTCAGGGCTTGGTTGCGACAAGGTGGATGGTATTGCTGGTTTGCATCGCCATTTCAATGCGTTGCAGCTCCATGATACTGACCAAATAGCGTATAAACCCTTTCACAACCAGTTACGCAAGCAGGGTTTTCCCTTGTTCATGCGCGCACTGGTTGAACGAGCCATCGCCTTACGCCTCAAGGAGTGTCTACCGGACGCCCACGGACTGGCAGGCTTTGAGCAGGTACTGCTGCAGGACGGGTCGTCATTCGCGTTACATCCGCAATTGGCAGAACATTTCCCGGGCCGATTCAATAAGCACAGCCCCGCTGCGGTAGAGTGTCATATGACCATGTCCTTGCTGGACCAGTCGCCGATATCGATGAGTATCACGGCGGATACCGAATCGGAGCGCAAGCATCTTCCGGCCGAAAATTCGTTAAATAACAAACTGTTATTGGCGGATGCCGGTTACATCAGCCGCGAGTACTTTGCTGATGTGACCAAAGCCAAAGGAAGCTATCTGGTCAGAGGGAGTCAAAATCTCAATCCCAAAGTACAGGCAGCTTACCGACAGGACGGCAGGGAAATGCCCAAGTTACTCGGAAAAAAGCTCAAGGATATCGATCGGAGAAGCTGCAGAGCCGAGGTTCTGGATCTGGATGTGAGTTCGGGAAAGTATAAATATCGACTCATAAGACGTTGGTTTGCAGAGGAAAAACGGTTCTGTATATGGATGACCAATCTTCCGCGTGAGCGATGGCCAGCCGAGAAGGTGATGGCATTGTATCGTTGCCGTTGGCAGATCGAACTGTTGTTCAAAGAGCTGAAATCACATAACCGGTTGAAGGCGTTCGCGACACGACAAAAAGCGATAGCGGAAGGCTTGATCTGGGCTAGTTTGCTGGCCTTGCTGGTCAAACGTCGGCTGGCGCTGACGCTGATTGGCAGCGCGGAGTTATCGATGCTGAAGATTGCCAAAAACAGCGCGCTTTGGTTAATGCCGATATTGGCGAGCATCATCCATGGTGCGTGGCAGGAAATAACAGAGAAGTTGGAGTGGGCAATGGTGTATTTATCCAAAAACGGCAAAAAGAGTAGGCAGAGAAAATCCAAGCAAAACAACACGTTAGACGGTATTATTAATTCGCTTGCCGCTTAAGGTTCTGTACATGAAGGCGAAATGTCCAGGGCCAGGCAAATTCACGATACTGATAGTGCTGACGTATCAGCGCTGCATGCTCACGGCGGGTATTTTCCCTCTGACCGTATTCTGCAAGAACGGTGATATCACGAATCCCGAGCTGTCTGGCGGTAAAATGCCGGACGCCGGAAGGAATATGATTCATATCGGTGAGGAAGGTGCCCAGAAAACGGACACATCCAATTTGCAGGGCAATGCCCAGACGGTTGTGATCACCTCTGCTTTTTCCGATAAATTCCTTGTCTGCTTCATCAAGATGAAAATATCGTGCCAGCTGAAGCTCATCCGGTTCACCGGTGAATCTGCCATAGCTTTCAGTCTGCTCAGTGGTCAGAAAGTCAACGGGCATATCGGCCTCCCTGCCTGACGGGCATTTAGTAACATTTTTGCAACCGTCCGAAATGTTATAAATTATCAGACATAGTAAAACGGCTTCGTTTGAGTGTCCATTAAATCGTCATTTTGGCATAATAGACACATCGT
>NZ_JAPDBT010000054.1:0-2613 GCF_027705405.1 Aeromonas sp. QDB34
TGCGTATTCCGGCGAAGTTGAACAGCCATTCCGGCCAACGTGAACACCCTGATCCTTAACGCGCTCACGTCACCCCGTTTCTAACTCGAGTGTTCAGATTGGGTCAACTCACTTCTCCTCTTTCTCATCGATTCTCCCTTCAGTGACAGCCGGTGAGCGTTGTGCATCAGCCGGTCCAGGATCGCATCTGCCAGAGTGTTGTCCCCCAAGCTCGCGTACCACTCTTCCGTTGGCAGCTGACTGACCACGACCGTCGAGTATTTCCCGTACCGATCATCCATGATCTCCAGCAGGGCGTTGCGCTGCTCGGCATTCACCGCTTCCAGTCCCCAGTCATCCAGGATCAGCAGCTCTATCCTTGCCAGTTGACCCAGCAGTCTGGCGTAACTGCCATCTACCTTGGCCTGGCTCAGCTCAAGTAGCAGACGCGGCAGCCGGTAGTAACGAGTGCTGTGCCCCTGCTGACAGGCTTGGTAGCCCAGCGCACAGGCTAGGTAGGTTTTTCCGCAGCCACAGGGGCCGGTAATGAGCAGGTTCTGGCCCCGGCGCAGCCACTCTCCTTGGGCCAGGTTTGCCACCTGTGACCGCTCCAGGTTGCGTGCAGACTGGTAGTCCACCTCTTGCACCGTGGCCTGGAGTTTGAGCCTCGCCTGCTTGACCAGCCGAGCTTGTTTACGCTGCTCCCGGCTCAGTTGTTCGTGTTCGACCAGCAGGCTTAGCCGCTCGATGAAGGGCAGCCCTTCGTAGGTACTTGCCTGTTCCAGTTGTTGTTGCACGGCATCCGCCATGCCAGTCAGTTTCAGGTGTCTCAAGCGGGTCAGCGTTTGTTGGGTCATGGGACGTATCCTCTTTAGTGGAAGCTCTGGGGGCCGCGGATGTTCTCGTGCTCTTGCGGCAGTTCTGGATAACTGAGCGGACTTGCGGGCAGTTGGTCGCGGCCACTGGTCAGCACCGACTTGAGCTGCTTGAGCCGCACCAGTCCTTCCCGGTTGGCCAGCTGGCAACAGGCTTCGACTCGTGATGGCGGATACTCCCGGCTAAGACTCAGCAGTCCCAGGCAGAGTCGGTATGCCTGCTCGGCATGGGCTTTCTCTGCCAGCCGTTCGCTAACCCAGCACAAGGTGCCCGGTCCGATGTCGGCAGCCCACTGCTTAAGACGCCCTGGCGTCCAGCGTTGCTGCTTGCTGTGACGTTCCGGCATGTGCTCAGGGAGTGTGCTCATCCCCGGGATGGTTTTACGCGGATGGCTCGCGACCAGCTGTTGCTGGTGATAGACCTGAAGCAGGGTATCGCCCGCATGGAGCTCCAGTTGCTGACCCACATACTGGTGCGGCACCGAGTAATGGTGCTGCTCATAGCTGACGTGATAGTCGATGTTGACCTTGACCGTTTTGATGGCGACATAGCGATAGGGATGCACCGGTAGTGACCCCAGTGCCGGGCGGTCCAACTGCTCAAACGCCTCGCGTCGGTTACCGGGCAGCTGCTTGAACGGGCGCTCGTTGAGCTCATTCAACAAAGCCCGGATGCACTGGTTTAGCTCGGCAAGCGAGAAGAAGGTCTGATGGCGTAGACGAGCCAGGATCCAGCGCTCGACGATCTGCACACCCACCTCGGCCTTGGCTTTGTCCTTAGGCTTGTAAGGGCGAGCTGGCATCACCGCCACCTGATAGTGCTCGGCCAACTGCTGGTAGCTGGGGTTGAGCTCGGGATCGTATCGGCAAGCCTTGCTGACACCGCTCTTGAGGTTGTCGGGGATCAGCAGTACCGGTGTCCCGCCGAAAAACTCAAAGGCACGGACATGGCTTTGCAGCCAGTCCGGCAGTGACTGGGACCAGGTGGCCTCGGCAAAGGTGTAGTTGGACGCACCGAGCACGGCGACAAAGACTTGTGCCTGACGGACCTCACCCGTAGTCGGCGACACGATGGGCACCGTGGGCCCGCAGTAGTCGATAAAGAGCTTTTCCCCCGCCTTGTGGATCTGGCGCATGGAGCGCTTTTGCAACTGACACCAGGACTTGTAACGGTCACAGAACTGGGAGTAGCTGTAACAGCTATTGGGATAGCGCTGGGTGTACTCCTCCCAGAGCAGCTGTTTGGAGACCCCCTTGCGCTTGAGCTCCTGATGGACAGAGGGCCAATCCGGCACAACATGGCGGGCCGAGATGGTGGTATCGGCCTGCGGATAGAACAGGGCAGCCAGTCGGCCATCATCAAGCTCGGTAGGTAAGGGCCAGGTAAGGCCGAGCGCCTGGGCACTTTTGAGGAGTTTCTGGATGGAGCCGACACTGACCTTGGTACAGATACTGATTTGGCGAACAGAGAGGTCAGCTTCCAGCCGCAGTCGCAGCACTTCACGAATTTTACGCATTGCAATCCTCTTGGCAGACATAGGCTCTTCCCTGGCAAAAGGGAGAGCGTATCAAAGGTTTTTAAATCAATGCGTTAAGGATGATTCCGGTGAATGTGAACAGTGATTCCGGGATGTTGAACACTGTTTCCGGAAAGGAGGGGCGAAGTGTTCAGGTTGAACCGGAATGAGCGTTCACATTGGTCCGGAAATGGTGTTCACGTTGAATCGGAATTGGTGTTCATGATCGGCCGGAATATGCA
>NZ_JAPDBT010000055.1:0-1675 GCF_027705405.1 Aeromonas sp. QDB34
CGGCGTTTTTCAAGATAGTTGTCGCGCAAAGCTGTTTTAAGCAGCCTCTTTCTGCTCCGGCTCGGGTTTCTCGGGCCGCTCCGGATTTAGCATCACGGCACCGATAGGTGTCCAGTCTCGCGTCTTGCCACTCCACCTCGCTGGGTGTTGTGCTCGGGCGGCCTGGTACACAGCATCCCGTTTCGCCAGCAGGGCTTTATCGTCACCCCGATGCCGCTCGTTGGGTGTGACGAAGCGGATACGGCTATGCCGGTGCTCTTCGTTATACCAGGCCATAAAGTCGCGCACCCACTCCCTGGCCGCTTCCAGACTGGCAAAGCCGTCTGATGGCCACTGCGGACAGTACTTCAGCGTCCTGAACAATGACTCCGAGTACGGATTATCGTTGCTGACCCGAGGCCGTCCCCGCGAGGGCGTGACACCCAGGTCATGCATCTTGGTCAGCAGCGTGACTGACTTCATTGGCGCGCCGTTGTCCGAGTGCAAGACCAGCGGCTGCTTCCAGCACTGCTCGCGGATGATGCTCCGTTGCAGCAACGCCGCCGCCCGTTCACCGCACTCTTGCTCATGCACTTCCCAGCCCACCCCTTTGCGGCTGTAGATGTCCTCTATCAGATAGAGGTAGTAATACTGGCCGCGCACGAGTGACGGCAAGTAGGTGATATCCCAGGACCACACTTGATTGGGCCCAGTCGCGGTATGGCTGGTTGGTACCGGCACATGACGCGGTGGCTGGCTCCGGCCACGCCTGTGCTGCTGGTCAGCCGCCCGCAAGATGCGATAGAAGCTCGACTCACTGGCCAAGTAGCGCCCCTGGTCGGCCAGCCGTGGCACAATTTGACTCGGCGGCAACGAGGCGAACTCCTGGCTATTGCAGACGTCCAGCACGGCCTGCCGCTCCTCTGGGCTCAATGCATGAGCAGGTATGGAACGAACCGCATCCGGTCGCCTATCGGCACTCAGCTCAGGCCCGGCCAACCAGCGCTGGAGCGTGCGCAGACTCAGCCCCAATACCTCGGCCGCAGGATGCTTGCGGGCGCCAGCTTCAAGCGCTTCGCGCCACCATGCAACGTATTGCTGCCGCTCTGGCAACGAGGTCAGTTGTCCTCGTCGACGTTGCTCCAGTAGGCATCGAGCTTTTTTTGCAATATCAGCAGAGCTGCCGCCTCGGCCAGGGCCTTGTCTTTGCGCCGCAGCTCTTGCTCCAGTTGCCGGATACGCTTCTTGTCCGCTTTGGCCTGTGCCTTCTCCGCCTGTTGTAAGGTACGAGCGGATTGCTGGCCCAGAATACAGGCTTGGCGCCATTGCTGGACTTGCTCGGGATAGAGACCCTTACGGCGGCAGTACTCACTGAGTTCAATCTCGGAAAGCGCAGCGGTTTCCAGCACGACGGCGAACTTGGCCTCGGCGGGCCATTCATCGGTCAGTTTGTTGTCCCCGGGCACAGGAGACCCTCCGTCTTTGGCGTGTTTGCGCCAATTATACAGAGTGACCTCGCTGATGTTTTCCTGCCGAGCCAACTCGGCCACCGACATATTGATGGGCGGCAGCAGCTTCTTGAGCAAAGCAGCCTTGCGCTCACTTGAATAACGAGCCATTCGACACTCTTTATCCGCCCCCGGTCTTCACATTTAGATTATTCAGATTAGGCGACAACTATTCTGACACCGGGGGC
>NZ_JAPDBT010000056.1:0-1665 GCF_027705405.1 Aeromonas sp. QDB34
CCCCCGGTGTCAGAATAGTTGTCGCCTGACCTGAACCATTTAAAAGTGAAGACCGGGGGCGGATAAAGAGTGTCGAATGGCTCGTTATTCAAGTGAGCGTAAGGCCGCTTTGCTCAAGAAGCTGCTGCCTCCCATCAATATGTCGGTTGCTGAGTTGGCTCGTCAGGAAAACATTAGCGAGGTCACTCTGTATAATTGGCGCAAACAAGCCAAAGACGGAGGGGCTCCTGTGCCCGGGGACAACAAACTGACCGATGAATGGCCGGCCGAGGCCAAGTTCGCCGTCGTGCTGGAAACCGCTGCGCTTTCCGAGATTGAACTCAGTGAGTATTGCCGCCGCAAGGGGCTCTACCCCGAGCAGGTCCAGCAATGGCGCCAAGCCTGTATTCTGGGCCAGCAATCCGCTCGTGCTCTACAGCAGGCCGAGAAGGCACAGTCCAAGGCGGACAAGAAGCGCATCCGGCAACTAGAGCAAGAGTTGCGTCGTAAAGACAAGGCCCTGGCCGAGGCGGCAGCTCTGCTGATATTGCAAAAAAAGCTCGATGCCTACTGGAGCAACGTCGACGAGGCCGATTGACCTCGTTGCCAGAGCGGCAGCAATACGTTGCATGGTGGCGCGAAGCGCTTGAAGCTGGCGCCCGCAAGCATCCTGCGGCCGAGGTGTTGGGGCTGAGTCTGCGCACGCTCCAGCGCTGGTTGGCCGAGCCTGAGCTGAGTGCCGATGGGCGGCCGGATGCGGTTCGCCCTACGCCAGCCCATGCCTTGAGTCCAGAGGAGCGGCAGGCCGTGCTGGACGTCTGCAATAGCCAGGAGTTCGCCTCGTTGCCGCCGAGTCAAATCGTACCACGGCTGGCCGACCAAGGGCGTTACTTGGCCAGCGAGTCGAGCTTCTATCGCATCTTGCGGGCGGCTGACCAGCAGCACAGGCGTGGCCGGAGCCAGCCACCGCGTCATGTGCCGGCACCAACCAGTCATGCCGCGACCGGGCCCAATCAAGTGTGGTCCTGGGATATCACCTACTTGCCGTCACTCGTGCGCGGCCAGTATTACTACCTCTATCTGATAGAGGACATCTACAGCCGCAAAGGGGTGGGCTGGGAAGTGCATGAGCAAGAGTGCGGTGAACAAGCGGCGGCGTTGCTGCAACGGAGCGTCATCCGCGAGCAGTGCTGGAAGCAGCCGCTGGTCTTGCACTCGGACAACGGCGCGCCGATGAAGTCGGTCACGCTGCTGACCAAGATGTATGATCTGGGTGTCACGCCCTCGCGGGGACGGCCTCGGGTCAGCAACGATAATCCGTACTCGGAGTCATTGTTCCGGACGCTGAAGTACTGTCCGCAGTGGCCATCAGACGGCTTTGCCAGTCTGGATGCGGCCAGGGAGTGGGTACGTGACTTTATGACTTGGTATAACGAAGAGCACCGGCATAGCCGTATCCGCTTCGTCACCCCCAACGAGCGGCATCGGGGCGAAGATAAAGCGCTGCTGGCGAAACGGGATGCGGTGTATCAGGCGGCCCGAGCGCGACATCCAACCAGGTGGAGTGGCAAGACGCGAGATTGGACACCGATCGGTGCCGTGATGCTGAATCCTGATAGGTCCGAACCAGAGCAAAAACAGGCAGTTTAAAACAGGTTTACGCGACAACTATCTTGAAAAACGCCG
>NZ_JAPDBT010000057.1:0-1386 GCF_027705405.1 Aeromonas sp. QDB34
TCATGTACAGGACCTTAAGCGGCGAGTCCATTTAAAACGCCTTCCAAGGTCCTGTTCTGTATCGACTTTCTCTGCTTGGTTCGGCAGGCGTTCTTGGCCAAATAATCGGCAGCCCATTCCAATCTTTCCCTTATTTCTGTCAGCGCCCTATGGGCCACTGCTTCCAATAGCGGTAGCCACCACGTCGCACTGTTCTTCGACGCTTTCAGCATCGATAGCGCCCCACTCATCACACTCTGCGCGACCCGTCTCTTCATCACCAGCGACAGCAGGCTCGTCCACACCAACCCCTCGGCAATCGCTTTCTCGCCCGTCACAAACCCCTTGAGCCGGTTGTGCGATTTCCACTCTTTAAATAACAACTCCACCTGCCAACGGCAGCGATACAGGCTCATCACCTGCTCTGCTGACCATGCTGCTCGCGGTAGGTTCGTCATCCACAGACAGAACCGCTTTTCCTCAGCAAACCAGCGCCGGATCAACCGGTACTCGACCTGGCCGGACTTCACCACCATATCCAGTACCTCGGCCCGACAGCGTCGCCGTCCGGCCTCTCTCAGAGATAGTCCCGCCAGCTTGGGTACTTCCCGTCCATCACCGCGCCAGGCTTGGATTATCTTGGGGTTCAGGCTTTTCGTGCCGCGCACCAGATAAAATCCGCCAGCGTCGTTCACCTGCTCAAACCAAGCCCTGTCAATGTAACCTGCGTCAGCCAGCAGCAGGCAGTTGGTCAGCGTGTGGGCTTCAGGCAGAAATTGCCGTTCCCCTGCGGTATCGGCAGACACACTCATGCACAACGGGCTCTGCTCCGACAGTGACATGGTCATATGGCACTCGATAGCTGCCGGACTGATGGTCTTGAACCGGCCGGGAAAATCAGCAGCAAGGCGCCGATGCACCGCAAAGGAGGTGCCATCGTGCAGTAACACCTGCTTGAACGCGCCGAGGGAGGCTGCTTTGAGTTGATGGTCGATACGCAAGGCGATGGCCCGCTCGACCAGGGCTTTCATAAACAGGGCAAAGCTCTCTTTGCGCAGCTGATTGTGAAACGGTTTGTAAGAAACCTGATGGGTGTTTACCAGTTGCAAGGCATTGAAATGGCGGTGTAAACCGGCAATGTCATTGACCTGGTCGCCTCCCATGGCCCGCAGCAGTGCAGGTACGAGCATGGCTGGGGTAATGGCACGCTGACGCAGACAAAACTTGCAGAGCCGAGCAATGCGCTCGAGTGCGGCGGGAGCCAAGAGTTGCTCCAGATAGTAATTAGCGTTGATAATAGTCATAGGCTTCGCGCGTGTTGATTTTGTTTGGCGATAAAATCAGATCACAAACGAAGCCTTTTTTATATCTATTTCAATTGGTTGCCGCTAAAGATCCTGTACATGA
>NZ_JAPDBT010000058.1:0-1084 GCF_027705405.1 Aeromonas sp. QDB34
CGCGAATTCAACTTCGAAGTGCGACACTCGCCTATGCCGCCTGACGGTACTCTTCGAATACCTTGACAGGCTGCCTGAATCCGAGACATTTCCGAGGTCGTAGGTTGAGCCACTGCTCCGCTCTCCTGACATCCTCGTCCGTGACCTCTCTCAGGTCTGTTCCCTTTGGGATAAACTGCCTCAACAGCCCATTGCTGTTCTCGTTCAGACCGCGCTCCCACGAAGAGTAAGGGTGCGCAAAGTAAGTCTCGGCACCCAGCGCTTCCTCTATCGCCTTGTGTTCGGCAAACTCGCCGCCGTTGTCAAAGGTGATGGTATGCACCTGCTCGATGTAGGGCGTTAACATCTCGATTATCGCATCCCGCACCACCCCAGCCTGTTTGCTCGCGACCCGCTTGACCAGATAGAGCCGGCTCTTGCGCTCCACCAGGGTGACCAGTGCACCTGTGCCTTGCTTGCCCAGCACCGTGTCCGCCTCCCAATCACCGAGCCGCTCCCGGCTATCGACGATAGCCGGCCGTTCATCAATAGAGCGGGCTTCCTTGATGGGAGAACGCAGGCTGCTCGCCCCCTTGCGGTAGCGCTTGTGGCCCTGGCGCAGATGGCGGTACAACTGGCCACCCCGGGCTTTGTCGGCGGCCACATGGCGGTATATCCACTCGTGACTCACCATGAGGCCTATCTGCTTGCCCACCGCGCTTATCTGCTCCGGGCTCCACCACCAGGCGAGTGTCAGCTCGACAAACTGGATGACATCGGCAGATAGCCGAGATTTGGCCGCACTGGCCCGTCGGTGGGTGGCGTGCTGATGCGCATTGTCTGGCTGGTAGCCCTGCGGCCCGGCGTTACGACGCAGCTCCCGGTAGAGGGTGGAGCGATGAACGCCAATGGCGCGTGCGGTGGCAAGGATGGACATCCCCTGTGCGCGAAGCACCGATAACTGGTATCGTTGCCCCTCGGTCAACTGCTGATAGCTCATGGTGATACTGCTTTTACTTTGGCGAGCAGAAGGGTACCACCAATCAGCAGTTGGCCACCTCTCGCCATTCATCCATGAGTGTCGCACTTATTATCTGAATTCCCG
>NZ_JAPDBT010000059.1:0-1063 GCF_027705405.1 Aeromonas sp. QDB34
GGCGTTGTTTCCCAAATTGATGCAGCTTGAATGGAACTAACTGAGGACTCGGTGATCTGATCACCACCATCCTCTTCAAGTCTGCATCATGGGCACGTCGCTTCACCCCATCACCAACTGGCCTCAATACAACAAGTCTTTGATTAACCGTGGTTCACTCACCTTCTGGGTTGATGCCGAGGCCATGAGCAACTGGTTTCACCACGACCATCATGGGCGGCGGGGCCGCAGCCAGCTTTACACTGACCAGACCATCTGTACCTTCCTGATGCTCAAGGGGATTTTCAACCTCACTCTGCGGGCCACCCAGGGACTACTCGACTCCCTGTTCGAGTTGATGAACGTACCGCTTTGTGCCCCCGATTACAGCTGTGTCAGCAAGCGAGCACGCACAGTGACGGTCGCTTATCGACAGCCCCCAAAGGGACGCATTACCGACTTGGTTATCGACTCAACCGGGCTGAAGGTGTTTGGTGAAGGCGAGTGGAAGGTCAGAAAACACGGCGCCGAGAAGCGGCGAGTCTGGCGCAAGTTGCATCTGGCTGTGGACCCGGCCACTCACGATATCGTGGCAGCGGAAGTCTCGCTGGAAAATGTCCATGATGCCGAGGTGCTGCCGACCTTGCTCAACCCACTGCGGCGCAAGCTGGGACGTGTTTATGCAGATGGCGCCTATGACAGCAAAGCCAGCCATCAGCTTATCTCGCGCAAAGGGGCGACAGCCTGTATCCCGCCCCGCAAGAACGCTGGGTTATGGAAAAAGGGACACCCAAGAAATGACGCTGTGCTGGTGATGCGCAAGGAGGGGCTAGCGCACTGGAAGAAGATGTCGGGATATCACCGGCGCTCGCTGGCAGAGACGGCGATGTATCGGTTCAAGCAGTTGATGACGGGCAAAATCAGTCTGCGTAACTACAACGGCCAAGTGGGAGAAGTCATGGCGTATGTCAGCGCTATAAACAAACTGAATACCCTTGGTCTACCTGTCAGAAAGCCCCGAGTGTAGCGGTCACCTGGGGCTGGGGACGTTGTGACCTGATGGCTGATTTGGGCAACAACGCCG
>NZ_JAPDBT010000060.1:0-1038 GCF_027705405.1 Aeromonas sp. QDB34
AAAGGCTATGTCCCAATTACGTGTTGCATGGGGTGCCCCAGCGCCTCATGCAAGCAACGTGAGATATTCACTTCCCTCCCATAGCGTTCCAACATCCTTCGCCAACCCAGATAATTCTTCAGATAGTGGGTCGCAACCCCATGGAACCGCTCCATCCACTCCTTCAATCGCCTGTGGTACCCGTTCACATGTTGGATGTGATATGCACCCACCACCCGCTCTCCCGCACGGTTGCGCACCACTTGGTGTGTTATCCCCAGTCCCTCGCTGAAACTCGCATACACCCCGGCACCATCGCTGCACAGGACGGCATCCGGGGCGATAAGCGGCTGAAGCACTGCCTTCACCGCCCTGGCATTCAACTGTTCCAACTGGAAATCGGCCAGGTGGCCTGCTCTGTCTTGCACCACCATCACCGGGATGTAATCCGGCCCTGTGCCTCGGGTTCGGCCTTTGCCTCCACGATGGCGGGCCGGGCGGGGCAATCCGCGCTGTCCTTTGAACGACGCTAAGAAGAAGGTCTCATCGACCTCGACGATACCCTCTTCCCGTACCGCCTGGTGGCTAGCCATGGCCTTCAGGAAGCGGTGGCGCCATAAAAAGGCGGTGTTTTTACCGACCCCACAGCGGAGCGCCGCCTGCCGGACGGTCAGACCGTCGATGAGGGCCTGTGCATAGTCTTCCCAGCATTGTGGCTTGCGAAGTCGAGCGAGAGGTGTGTTGGTTAGAACTGAACTGGTGCGCAGACACTGCTTGCAGCGATAACGGCGCAGCCCTCGAGACCAGCCCCAGGGGGCCAGCAGTGTGGCTACGGCCTGGCAGTGAGGGCAGCATTGGCATGCGGGAAGTTGAGTGGCCAACGAGGTGATGGGGTGAGGGGTGGTGAGTTCCTGTTGCGCGAGACGACGCTGACGCAAAGTGAGCAATGGGAAGAGGGACAGTAGATGTTGAAAGGCTTGGGTATCCATGATGGCGGCCCTCAAGGTGATGACCTACTTCAAGGTTAGCCTTTCAACACATAACTGGGACAGAGCCATA
>NZ_JAPDBT010000061.1:0-602 GCF_027705405.1 Aeromonas sp. QDB34
TGTGATTCATGACTGGGGTGAAGTCGTAACAAGGTAACCCTAGGGGAACCTGGGGTTGGATCACCTCCTTACCTTAATGATGACGAAGTTGTTGAGTGTTCACACAGATTGCCTTGATTCAAGTTTAGAGACAGTACACGAAGTGGGTCTGTAGCTCAGGTGGTTAGAGCGCACCCCTGATAAGGGTGAGGTCGGTGGTTCGAGTCCACTCAGACCCACCACTTCGATTACGGGGCTATAGCTCAGCTGGGAGAGCGCCTGCTTTGCACGCAGGAGGTCTGCGGTTCGATCCCGCATAGCTCCACCATAATCCGTACTGAATTTGCGAGAAGCAAAAGCCATGAATTGGACAATGTGTTCAGTCTATGTCTTTGACTTCTTTACGAAGTTTGCTCTTTAACAATCTGGAAAGCTGATTTAAAAAGTAGTTCTCAAACATTTGTTACAAGTGCTTTGGAAACTTCTTGGCGAAAACCAAATTTTATTTGGTCCTTGTTGTACGACAACAAGCTGTGCCGGTTTCACCGACACTTCTTGGGGTTGTATGGTTAAGTGACTAAGCGTACATGGTGGATGCCTTGGCAGTCAGAGGCGATGAAGGA